>QAMI01000010.1 GCA_003150395.1 Candidatus Gastranaerophilales bacterium
TTTTGGATAAAATCTTTTACATATTTGAAAATGTTTTCTGCACTTTTGGGATTTACCTGAAAAAATGTGTTTGCTCCAATAGTAAAAGTTTTGCCTAAAAGTTTTTCCTCAATAAAATCTGCACCTGCAATGCATTCTGATTTTTTGCCAAGAATTACGTTTGTCTTTTGTGAATTAAAATTTACGCACACGCCTGCAATCTCTTCAAATTCATTAAAAATAGCTGTTGCAAAGTCCTTTAAGCGACCAAAAGTTTTTGTGGCATTCACAACAAGTGTCACGAGCAGTTTCCCGTTTTCCGCAGATGCGCGTATTACAACATGGCGAAGATCGCCTGAATGTTTTTTTTCATTAAAGCCGGAAATGTCAAAATCAAGTGCATGTTCTCTTATAAAATCAACGATTTTGTCGCAAATTTCGGGTTGAATAGGACAATGTTTTATATTAACAATTTCATGAGTTTGCGGCTTGTAATATCCTGCTAAAATTCTTTTTGAAACCTTTGTCTGTGAAATTGGATATTGAATTTTGTGCCTGTAATTTTTGATTTCAGGGCTTGCGATTGTTTTTGGAATTTTTATATCTATGTTGGCTATTGAGCGCATAGCATCTTCGACAATTTGTCTTTTCAATTCCAATTGATAATCATAATCTATAAATTGAAGCTGGCATGCTCCGCAAACTTTTTGCATTGCGCAGAATGGTTCAATTCTGTGATTTGAAGGCGTTAGAACCCCAATTGTTTTTGCATTCGCAAAATTTTTGTTAGCTTTTGTAATTTTTGCTGTAACAATGTCTCCAGGGCAGGCGCCTTCGACAAATACAACATATCCGTCAACTTTTGCAATTCCGTATCCAAGATTTGAGAATTTTTCAATATTGAGATTAAGGATATCATTTTCGTGCATAATTTGATTTTAGCACAAACTAGCGCGGAAGATTGTTGAAATAATCTTTATCTGTCAATGCGTAATATGTGCATGCAATGCCGTTGTACGGGTCTGTTGAAGTTTGAGAGCAGTATGTGTTTTTGTCTATATACGTGGTGCTTGGTGCTCCCATAGGCGCAATCCTGCCGTCATCCATTAATTGAAAAGTAAATAGATCGTGTCCCCATCTGTTTGGATTTTTGTTGATACCGTTTACATCGACACTAACTAATCGTGTCCGATCTGTTGCGTCTGAGGAGTTTTCTAGTAGTATAAGACTACCATCTTTTAAAACGAATTGTCCATCGTCAAGTAATGTTAATCTTAATGTCTTATTATTATACGTTTTGTAGATAGAAGATATTCTATCTGCATAACTGTTATCTCCTTGGTTTGGCATACATTTTGTATATGTAGTTCCGCAGTCATGTATTATCGCAAAATATGGTTTAATAAGATTATATAAATTGTTTGCGTCTTTTTTAATTCCTATATCTTCTGGTTTTAAGGTTTCGCCATGTTTTGCTTGATACATTACAAATGCCTGTTGGATAACTGAATAGTTCTTTTTCAAGGATGCTTCCAATGCTTTATTCTGATTTTTGGTAATTAGTGCAGGCAAGGTCATGGCTGCAACAACCCCGATAATCCCTAAAGTTATCAGAACTTCAGCCAACGTAAAAGCATTTTTTCTCATAGTTTATCTCCATAAAGCTAATATCTAATTAGATATATTTAATTAACTATAACTAATTTACCATATCTTATTAGGATTGTAAATATGAAAAATGACAAAAAGATTATTGATCCTAAAAAAGAATTACTATTAAAAGTTGTAGGCAGCATAATAAAAGAAAAACGACTCTCAAAAAATAAAGGAATTTTGCTTTTAAGTTATGAATATGACATAGCTAACAGCTCAATTGCGTTATTAGAAAAAGGTGTAAGAGATGTGCAATTTTGCACCTTATGGAAGCTTGCAAATGCCTTTGGCATGAATTTTTCCGAATTTATAAAAGAGGTTGAAAGTCGTCTGCCAAAAGATTTTAAATTAATAGAAGATTAATTTAAAGAAATATCTTGACAGCAAAATTTTTTTTGATACTATAATAAATGTCGAAAGGCAAGGGCGTTTAGCTCAGTTGGTAGAGCGTCTCCCTTACAAGGAGAGGGTCAGAAGTTCGAGTCTTCTAACGCCCACCATAAAAAAGACCGTTATAAGCGGTCTTTTTTAATAACTGAATATTGAAAATTGAAGTTTAACTGAAACTTGTGAGCCTGTCTCCGTAACATAGTGAAAGTAAGTATCAATTTCGAAGGAGACTTGCTTTAACCTCAAAAAGTTACATAAAATTCCGTATGGGGCGTTAGCAGGGACCCCGCAAAATTGATACTTAATCAATTTTGAAGGGGGTTGCGCTCGCCCCCAAACATAGTCAAACAACTACATAAATTTACGCATGGGGCGTTAGCGCAGTTGGTAGCGCACGACACTGGCAGTGTCGGGGTCACGAGTTCGAGTCTCGTACGCTCCACCATATTGAAAATAACACTGTTGAATATTGGTTTGGCAGTGTTTTTTAGTTTTATTAATACGTTTTCACTGTTGTACAAAATGTTGCAAACTTTAATCAGTCTTTTCTAAATAAAGTTTTTCTGAAACAAAATCTGAAATTTCCCGTCTTTTAAATCAAAGAGTTTTTATTTTTGAAATTAAGAAGAGAGGAAATGTATGAGTGTAAACGTGCAGCTTCAGGAAGATAATGAAACTTTATTTAAAGATTTTCAGAGTAATTATTTGCAGGAAGATATTATTTGCCGTGAAGAAGATGATGAGGTCGTTTGTGAGCCAAAAACTTTCAATTCAATTGCAAATGAAGATGATTTGCTTCAAATGTATTTGAAAGATATTGGTAAAGTTAAACTTTTAACTTCAAAAGAGGAAAAAATCCTGGGAAAACAAATAAAAGAAGGCAAACCGACTCAGGCTGAAATCGCAAAAAGAAAGTTGATTCAGGCAAACTTGAGGCTTGTTGTGAGTATTGCTAAAAAATATATCGGTCAGGGTGTTTTGTTCATGGATTTAGTGCAGGAAGGCTCTTTGGGCTTAATCAAAGCCGCTGAAAAGTTTGATTATTCAAAGAATTTTAAATTCTCAACTTATGCAACCTGGTGGATTAAACAAACTATTATCAGAGCAATTTCAAACAATTCACGCACTATCAGAATTCCTGTTCATATGGCAGATAAAATAAGAAAATATAAAAAAGTTTATACAATGCTTTCGTTTGAGTTGGGGCGTGAACCGAGCGATGCAGAAGTTGCAGAAAGAATGGGGCTTCCGCCTAAAAAACTCTCTACAATCAGAAAATCCATTATAAAAGAGCCTATAAGTCTTGAAACTCCGGTTACAGATGATTTGAATGTAGGGGATTATATTCAGGATAAGAAACACAATTCTCCGGATGAACAAACTAAAAATAATAGTTTAAAAGGGTCTATAGAACACCTTTTAAGCACACTTAACGAACGTGAAAAAAAGATTATTAGCTGCCGGTTTGGGATAAACGGACACACGCAAATGACGCTGGAACAATTAGGGTGTGAAATGGGATATTCCAAAGAGCGTATCAGGCAATTAGAGGATATTGCTCTTAATAAAATTAGAGAGAAAGAAGAGTTGAAACATTTTAGGGATTTTATTGAGGATTAGTTTCTATAAGCCGGCAACAGCCGGTTTTTCTTTTGCCGCTAAGGTTAATTTTATTTAAAAACGACCTCCGCACATATTACGGAAGGTCGTTTTTTTATAAATTTAGGGATGTCAAGAAATAATTCACTATTATTTCCTTAAACCAGATTGTTTTTAATAACCGGCTGGGCTTCTTTATTTGCACAAAGCGTAACAAGAAGATTATTAACCATTTTTGCTTTTTCTAGTTCGTCAAGCTGAACAATGTTGTTTTCGCTTAATCTGTTAAGTGCCATCTCAACCATTCCCACCGCTCCATCAACAATTGCTCGTTTTGCATCAATTACTGCTGACGCCTGCTATCTTTGAAGCATTGCAACCGCGATTTCCGGAGCATAAGCAAGGTGTGTAATTTTTGCATCAACAACATTTATTCCGGCAACTTTTACATTGCGTTGGATTTCAGCTTTTAATTTAGCTGAAATTTCAGCACTGTCTCCGCGTAAAGATTGTACATCTTTGTCTTCCGGAGCGTCGTAAGGATACATTCTTACAATGTTTCTCAATGCTGAGTCGCTTTGTGCTGATATAAATGTTTTGTAGTCATTAACATTAAATATTGCTTTTGCGGTATCCTGCACCTCCCAAATTACGATTATCCCTACTTCAATAGGGTTTCCAAGTTCGTCATTAATTTTTTGTTTGCCGTTATCAAGGGTCATCGCTTTTAATGAAATCGGTACAAATGGCGTTACACTCTGAGCAAAGGGGTTAACCCAGTGAAAACCTGCTCCGCGAAGGGTTCCGATGTATTTGCCGAAAACAGTCAGAACGAGCGCTTCCTGCGGCTTAAGTATTTTGAAGCCGGCGCATAAAAAGACAAAAATTACTATTCCTACAGGGATTAATAACGGAAGAAGCAGTCCTAGACTAAGGATTACACCTGCACCTAGCAGCATGAATAATAACACGATAAATCCGTTTACTGATATAACGCGTTTTTCTTTTTCTTTACTTTGTATTTCAAGTTCCTGGAATGCTGGTTCTGTTTTCTGTTTTAGGGAAGTGTCGCAGTATTTTTCAATAAATGTAAAATTGTCACTGATTGCCGGAGTTTTTTTCATAAACAATCCGAAATATTTTGAGAGCTCACCGTTGTCAAACCAAATTCCGTTGCAAACAGAACATTTGTCAACGATTATACCGTTAAAATATACTTTCTCCATTGCTTTTCCGCAGTCAGGACAAACTCTTGGCTCTTCTTTAACTTTAACAGAAGCCATATCTGCAGGATTTAGTATTTCGCATTTCAAATCAAGCATGTCGCCGATTTTTTTCAATGTCGGAAATTTAATCCACATTGCTTTACATGTTTTGCAATACTGGATTGTAACCCCTTTTATTTTTAGACTTTCTAATTCTTCTTGACATTTTGGACAATTCATTTATACCCCTTTCTCAATTAATGCAGACCTTTAGCCAGCATAAGTTATGTTTCAATAAGTGATTTTGCAAATTCCATTGATTGTTCGTTAATGTCGCCGCCTGCAAGTTCTGCTAGCGCTTTAATTCTATTGTCGCCTGTCAAAACATAGACCTCAACTTTTGTTTCATCTTCCTGCGACTTTTTGACGTAAAAATGTTTGTCTGCTTTTGAGGCAATAATTGCCTGGTGAGTAATTAAAATTATCTGATGGAATTTTGAAAGTTCTACGATTTCATCGGCAACACTTTGGGAGGCTTTGCCTGAAATTCCCGTATCTATTTCATCGAAAATTACAGTGTCAATATCGTCGGTTTGTGCAAAGATTGACTTTATTGCAAGCATTACACGAGAAATTTCCCCGCCGGATGCGACTTTTGCAAGCGGTTTTAAATCTTCTGAAACGTTCGTGGAAATCAAAAATTCAACCTCATCAATTCCATCAGAACAAAGCTCTTTTTCTTTAACTGCAATTTCAAAACGGGCTTTTGGAAGTTCCAATTTGGCAAGCCTTTCCTGAATATAAACAGAAAGAACATTCGCATAATTTTTTCGGTGTTCGCTTATTTCTTTTGCTTTTTCAAAGAGATTTTTGCGTGCTTGTTCAATAAATCCTTCAAGTTCGTCAATATTTTTTGTTGAAAATTCGATTGAAGAAAGTTCTTGTGAAAGTTTTTCGTAAGTTTCAAGCACTGAAGCGAGAGTTCCGCCGTATTTGCGTTTAAGCTTGTCTAACAGATAGAGTCTTTCCTGAATTTCGTTTAGCCGTTCTGTGTCGTTATCAAGATTTTGGCTGTAATTTCTCAATTCGCTTGAAATTTCATGAAGATTTTCAATGTTTTCAATGAGATTTTGTTCAAGGCTTTCAAGCTTTGAGTCAAACGAAGCAGCTTTTGAAATGTTTTGTTTAATTTTGCCGAGCGCCTCCAGAATTGAACCGTCATCACCATTGATTGCCCAATATGAGGAGCCCGTTAATTCTTTGAGTTTTTCCGCATTTTCAAGAACCTCCAATTCTGCATTAAGTTCGTCATCTTCGCTTTGGGATTGAATTTCTGCTGTTTCAATTTCATTTACTTGAAATTTTAGAAATTCAATTTGAGATTCTGTGATATCTGCTGAATTTTTTGCTTTTTCTAGTCTTGACTTGAGTTCGTTGTATTCAGAATATAAACTTCTGTATTCGCTGAGTTTTTCCCCGTAAACCTCTTTTGCATAAGAATCAAGAAGCGTTATGTGATATTTTGGCTGTAAAAAGGAATATGTCTGGTGTTGAGAATGAATATCGAGAAACAGCGCCCGAAGATTTTTTATAAATTCCTGATTAACAAGTGTACCGTTTACACGCGAGCGAACCGAACTCTGCGTAATTTCTTTTGTCAGAGTTATTTCTTTGCCGAAATCGTCAATTCCGTTTTCGTCAAAAAGCGTTTTTAAATCGTGTTTTGTATTTTCGATAGTAAGCTCAATTACAGCTTTTTCAGAGCCGTTTTTTATGACATCTTTTGACACCCTCGGCGCAAACGCCAGGTCTATTGCGCTAATTAAAATGCTTTTGCCCGCACCGGTTTCGCCTGTTATGACGTTCAAGCCTTTATCAAAATTTGCGCACAACTCGTCTATTAAGATATAATCCTTAATTCTTAATTGCTTAATCATACTTATAGAATAGCGTAAAGTCTTGAATTGAGCAATATTTTAAATATTTTTTACAATAAGGATTAACCCTTCTTAATTCCAAACAGTCGAAATTCGCCAGGCTCAAGATGTTCTATTAAAATTGCGTTGTCTTGAGTTTTATATTTCTTTTTCACAAAATTTTCGTCTTCGATAACGTATTCAGAGGTGATTTTGAATTCGCCCGGAAGTTGAAGTGTTTTATTATGAAGCGCTTCACCGTTGACAATTTCGCCGTAAGAATTTCCTTTGTCGTCACATTTTGTAATTTTTTCGGTCGGATATTTGTAGTTTGCAACAACTAAAAATGCGGATTTTATCGGTTCTTTTGACACCATCCATGCTGCAAAACCGTCATCTTCCTGTAATATTATCTGAGCTTCGCCGTCTGTAATTACGTTGTGATGTTTTACAAACCTGTCAATCGCATCGAATTTTTTGTAAAATTCGTAATGATTTTCGCGCGCCATTGAAATTTCTTCTCCGATAACGCTTTCAATTCCGGTTTTGGTAAAGCTTTCATCACCGTCAATGTAAAGCATTGGTCTTTGAGCAAATTTGCCGCCCGGCATAAATTTGTATTTAAACCATTTGAAAAGCGCGCCTTTTTCACCCAATTGACCCGGGTATTGATCGATACTTCTGAATTCTCCGTCTTGATTGTTGTAAGTTTTCAGAATAGACAATTTATTATCTTTTTTTAAATTGACATTATAGTTTGAAAGATGATTGTTATCTTGAGCAATGCATTCCGGAGTTTTGGAAGATTGAGACACGATGTCGTTACCCCATAGCAAATCGAAGTTCATATCTTCGTGATATTCTTTCAAAAAGTCATCCCAGAGCATGTATTCTGCCAGAGTTCCGAAATATGGGATTTTGTTTTTCATGGCATTATTGAGTTTATTTAAAACAACTCTAGGAGCACGATAGCTTATTGGTTTTCCGTCTTTTTCTGAAACCTCATCAACAATGTGGTCAATGTGGTCAACTCGGAAACCGTCGAAATTGTATTCGGATTGAAGTTTTTGCATATAATCTATGAAATAATCAATTACCGGCTCGTTAAACGTTCCGTTTTCAAGATATGCAAAATAATATGGCGTCTGGCAGTCCAAATTTGCAAAGCAGGAAACATCTTCGCCTTTGAAGTTGTAATGCTTATATATCGGGTAATCTCTGCCTTCGCTCATTTTGTCAAAAACAGGGACGCCTGCTGAACACCATGCTCCGCCGGGTGCAGGCCAGAGACCTTCTTTTATAAGGCGCTGGATTATTTCAATTTGTTTTGTAATGTCGTTTTCTTCAAGTTTTTTACCGGCTTTTATTCCAAGTTCTTGGGCGACAATTTCTCTTATGCGTTTGTGGAGTTTTTGCTGGTAATTTTTTGTGAGCATTGCGTTTGAAGTTTGTTTTTTGAAAGGTTCAAGAACTTTTTCAAATGCGTTGTAAATTTTTTGATAATTTTCTGCAAGCTCGCCTGCGCTGCCGTTTAAAGTTTGAAGATAAATGTTTTTGACAACTTCAATGTCATCTTCGTCGCAGGTTTCAATGCCATTGTTTTTAAGCTCTTCTTTAAGCTGATTGTTTGAAATTTTTGCAAGAGAACTAACCTGCTTTTTTAAATTTTGGATTAAATCTTCTATGTCATACCATCTAGCGATTTCGGGATTTGCAAGAACTGCTTTTGAAAATCTTCCAGTCTGCGGCAGTATATCATAAATTACCGGATGTCCTGCAAGCTGTGCAAATGTTATGAAAGTCTGCACCTGTCCTTTTGCATCAAGCCCTGTCAGGTCGTAAATCTCTTTATCAAAAAGCTTTTCACTGACCTCGCTGCTTTTTGGAAGATAAGCGCACCCGAATTCTCTTGGATGAAATGGAATTAAATATATTGTCGTATTAAAAATTTCGTTTTGAATATTTCCGGTCGGGAGGATAAGGAGCTGCCTCAGCCAGTCCATAAACTTTCCGGTTTCTTTTGTTTTGTTTCCGTCTTTTAGGCCTGCAAGGTTAATTAATTTGATGTCATGTCCTTCTTTTTTTATCCATTCGGAATTTTTCACATTGTCGCGTGCCAGCACACTTATGCGCTTATCCTCAAATCGGAATTTGCCCTCATTAAATATATGGTTATCTATCCATTTGTACTGGAGGGCATAAAGAACTTCCGCATCGGTTAGTTCATCCAATGCTTTTATATAAGGAAAATTTAAATAGCCATATTTAAGCATGACATTTTTAAGATAAGTTTTTCTCTCATCAGAAATATTTTTTACGCCAAAGTGGTCGGATAATTTTGTGTAAATCTCATTTATAAGTACATCTTTTGGAGGATTTTTACCTTTTCGTCCAAACAAAAATTTTAACATTTAGACACTCCCTTCTTCCATTACTAAAGGATTATAGCACAATTTAAAAAAATCTTCTGTAAAAAAATATTAATTGTACTTTATACAATATTAGCTGATAGGGTAATGGATTAATTCATAAAGCTATCATTTAATAGTCATGTCGACATCTGAAAAGTTAATTTAAAAGTTTATTAAAAAGAGAGGTGAAAAATGGTACAAAATCTTCAAACTTCCGAACTCTGCATGAGCGGGCAAAAAGTTCTCAATATCATTATTGTTGAGGATTTCAAATTAACAAGAGTCGGGCTTCGATGCGCGCTTAATGAAAATCCGGATATGGAAGTTGTGGCAGAAAGCGAAGATGCTATTGAAGGTATTAAGCTTATTGAAAAATACAAACCCGATGTTGTTTTAATGGATTTGGGGCTTCCGGGCATGAATGGTATTGAAGCAATGATTAAAGTTAAAGAATTTGCTCCAGAAACAAAAATTATTGCACTTACATCTCATGACAGGGAAGAAGAAGTTATTGCGGCATTGAGTTCTGGTGCAAGCGCTTATTGTTTGAAGGATATTGATCCTCAAAAGTTAGCAGATGTCGTACGTGATGTATCAGTCGGGGTTTGCTGGATTGATCCTGTGGTTGCGCAAATGGCCCTGAATGCATTCCCAAAAGTTGATAACATCGGCTTTTTACCAAGTAAGTCGCATGGTGAAGGAAGGGTACCGCTTACTGAACGCGAATATGAGGTTCTGAAGCATCTTGTGACAGGGAAAAGTAATACTGAAATTGCAAAAGAACTTATTGTAAGCGTTCATACAGCAAAAGCTCATGTGTGTTCGATTTTGCAGAAAATGTGCGTGAATGACAGAGTTCAGGCTGCAGTCAAAGCTGTTAAAGAGGGCATGGTGTAATTTTTTGTTAAAAAAGCAGGATTGCAATCCTGCTTTTTTCATGTTATATTTAAGTAAGTAAATAGTATGAAAAATGCAAAAGGAGTAATAAGGTTGAAATTAAGATTTGACAATACTTTCCGGGGGGGGGGGGCAGCCTAAAACCTCCTTATTAACAGCTTTTGGAACTAATGGTTTTACTTTAGCTGAAGTCTTGATTACTATAAGTATAATTGGAATAGTTGCGGCAATTACATTACCCGCATTAATTCAACGAAATAATAATAAAGTAACAGAAGCTCGTCTTAAAAAATTTTATTCAGTTATTAATCAGGCAGTTATTCTTTCAGAGCTTGAAAATGGTGACAGAAAAGATTGGTATAGAGATTATTCAGGTGCCGTTATAGACCCCGACGGCAAACCTATTGAGGGTACTTCTGAGGCTGAGAAGTGGTTTATGCAGTATATCGGCAAGTATTTGAAAATTGTAGGCAAAGAGACTACTGATAGGGGAATGTTTATTGTATATTTTGAAGATGGTAGCGCCTTAATGCAATTAAACCATGGTACAACGCGTGACTGGGTGTTTTATCCACAAAAAGTTAAAAGATGTGTTGAAAGATATGGTTATCCTACATCTATTACTTCAGGTGGTTTAGGTGTTTGTGCTTTTGCCTTTGGGTTTGTACCTGGAAAACCCGGGCAAACACAAACAGAAGCAGAAGCGACAGGGTTTGGGTTTCTATATAATAAAGGTTTTGAGTCCTATACTTATGCATGGGATGGAAGCCGTGAATTCTTAATAGAGCACTGCAAAGATAATTCAACTAAGGGGGTCTATTGCACTATGCTTATCCAGCTTAATAACTGGCAAATTCCAAAAGATTATCCGCATAAAGTCAGTTATTAATCTTGTTTATTATTTCGATAACCTGTTTGGTAAGATTGTCATAATCACCATTATTGTCAATTATAAAATCCCAATTTTTTATGTTATCAAGACCTGTTTCTGTTATATCAGTTTCACCTATTAATTCCCCGCGTTTTGCTCTTGTTTCACGGGTTGCTTCAACTCTTATTGTTAAAGCGCCTGCATTTTTGAAAACCTCATATTCATGCGGAACTCTGACATCTGTGACAATTATATTTCCGTCCTGTTCAAGAATTTTTTTTAACCAGTAATCCGGGTCTTGTGAGCGGCCCCAATTACCTAAGTTTATTAAGTCTTGGCGATAGACGGCTTTATTTTTTTCTATTTCTTCATAAGAAAGTTTTTTTTCTTTTCCGTAAGTTATTTTTATAATATCGCCCATTGCGCAGCGTTTAAAATCTGGCATTTTTTCAAGCATAATTTTTGCCGCAGTATCCTTTCCAGAATACTGTTTGCCTGAAAATATAATTATTTTTTCTGCCATATTATCTCCTTTTCTTTAAAAATAACATAGAGAAAATGAAATGTGAATGTATTGATTTGTTATTTCTCTTTCACTTAATATTTGTAAACATAAAATTTGCAATTTTGCTATGTTGGTCGTAGTATGAAAAAAGCACGCGCCGCAAAAGTTACGGCTTGTGACTGCAAATGAGTGTAAATAGTACAATAATGGATGTGTTATGGCTTTAAACTTTCAAGAATTGGTTTTTAATTTACAAAAATTTTGGTCGGACTATGGCTGTATAATTCAGCAGCCTTATGATATCGAAAAAGGTGCTTCTACAATGAATCCTGCAACCTTTTTACGTTCCCTCGGGCCGGAACCCTGGAATACTGCAATGATTGAACCATGCAGAAGACCTACCGATGCAAGATACGGGGAAAATCCAAACAGATTAGGGCATTATTATCAGTTTCAGGTTATTTTGAAACCTTCTCCCGACAATGCTCAAGAGCTTTACTTGAAAAGTTTGGAGGCTATGGGTATAAACTTGAAAGAACATGACGTTAGGTTTGTTGAGGATAACTGGGAATCTCCGACTTTAGGTGCCGCTGGTGTCGGTTGGGAAGTCTGGCTTGACGGCATGGAAATTACTCAATTTACATATTTCCAACAGGTTGGCGGTTTGGAAGTTAAACCTGTTGCGCTTGAGTTAACTTACGGGCTTGAGCGTATTGCTATGTATTTGCAAAATAAAGCTTCAGTTTATGACATTATGTGGAATGATAAGCTAAAATACGGCGAAATCTTCTTACAAAATGAAATTGAACAGTCTAAATATAATTTCGAAGTTTCAGATGCTAAAAGCTTATTCACTATGTTTGACCTCTACCAGAAAGAAGTCGATAATTGTATTAGCGCAAAACTTGTCCTTCCTGCTTATGATTATGTTTTAAAATGCTCACATACTTTTAACTTACTGGATGCGAGAGGAGTAATCAGCAAGGATGAAAGAATTAACTTTATAAACAGAGTTAGAACAATGGCTTCTGCCGTTGCAAAATTGTACGTAGCTCAAAGAGAAGAACTTGGCTTCCCTCTTTGTAAATAAAATAAGGATATTTAATGGCAACTAGATTTGAACGTCCAACTTTATCAAAAAACTTTATTCAAAGATTAATTAGAATTAAAAACCCCGATGAAATGCTTGAAGCTGCAAAGGCTGACGGTTTGGAAAAAACTCTTGGCGTTTGGGATTTGATAATATTAGGCATTGGTGCAATTATCGGAAGCGGAATTTTCGCTATAGTCGGTATTGCCGCTGCCGGTGGTCCTGAAAGCGTTGGTGCAGGGCCTGCTTTAACTGTTTCAATGGTTCTGGCCGCTGTGTGTTGCGTTTTTTCAGCGCTTTGTTACAGCGAATTTGCGACAATGATTCCAGTGTCGGGCGGTGCTTATATTTATACATTTGCTACACTTGGTGAATTTGCAGCGTGGATGGTTGGCTGGGTTTTGATGCTTGAATATGCAATCGGATTTATTGCGGTTGCTTGTGCCTGGTCAAATCACTTTATACAATTCCTGCAAGGGTTTTCAAAATATCTTCCAGCGTGGATTGCAAATCCGCCGGTTTATCTTGTAAATGATGTCAAATCAGCTACAAAAATTCTTTTAGACAGCGGTGTTGACCCTCATTCGGTTATTCCTACAATATTTGGTATGCCAATTTGTATAAACATTCCTGCAATTGCAATTATTATTGCAATGACATTAATTTTGATAAGAGGAACAAAGGATTCAACAAAAATGGCAGCTGTAATGGTGGCTGTTAAAATAGGCGTAATAGCATTATTTGTAATTGCCGGAGCATTCTTTATTAAGCCTGAGAATTGGACGCCTTTTGCTCCAAATGGGTTTGAAGGAATTTTCATGGGCGCGTTTATAATTTTCTTTGCATATATCGGCTTTGACGCTCTTGCTACTGCTGCCGAAGAATGTAAAAATCCACAAAAAGATTTGCCAATTGGTATTATTGGTTCCTTAATAATTACAACTATTGTTTATGTCCTTGTTGCGCTTGTAATGACTGGTATGCAGGCAACACAAGGGACTGTACCTGCTGGATTTTTAAAAGCTCCGATGGCATATGCAATGACAACAATCGCTCATCAAAATTGGGCAGCAGGACTGATTTCAATCGGTTCTCTGGCTGGTTTAACTTCTGTTCTTCTGGTACTTCAGATGGCTGCAACAAGAATTCTGTATGCTATGAGCCGTGATAATTTTATTTCAAAAAGATTTCAGAAATTGCACCCGAAATTCCATACCCCGCACGTTTTGACATGGACGGTAGCTTTGCTTTCAGTTATCGGAGTTCTCACACTTGATTTGAATGTTGCTGCAGAACTCTGTAATTTCGGAACATTCACATCTTTCATAATCGTGTGTGTCGCAGTATTAATATTACGTAAAACAGATCCTGACAGACCTCGTCCGTTTAAGGTTCCTTTTGCGCCTGTTACACCAATTTTAGGAATTCTTTGCTGCGGCGGTTTGATGGTGTATTCAATGAAGTTTTTAACAACTTCAGCGCTTCTCTTCCCGCTTTGGCTTGGAATTGGTGCGTTTATATACTTCTTCTATGGTTACAGAAAAAATCGTTATAAAGAAAACGAAATTCACAAGGAGAAAGTTGAACAGCGCCGTCTTGAACTTCAAAAATAGTTAAGCGGCAGTTATCTACGCGGCTCAAAAGCCTGCCGAATTTATAAGATAGTAAAATTGGAAATTGAAAATGATTAAAAGTATAATTACAAACGCATTAAAGAAAAAAAGTCCTGACGAACTTATAGCAACAAGTAAAAAGTCAGAATTGAAAAAGACCTTGAATGTTTTTGACCTTATCGTAATTGGTATTGGCGCAGTTGTCGGCACCGGAATTTTCACAATTGTCGGAAGCGCAATTCAGGGTGGTCCTGAAGGTGTAGGTGCGGGGCCAGCGATTATAATTTCAATGATTTTGGCTGTTGTTGCCTGTATATTTTCAGCACTTTGTTATAGTGAAATCGCTGCGATGATACCGGTTGCCGGAAGTGCCTACACATATACTTATGCAACAATGGGCGAATTTATGGCATGGATGGTCGGATGGATTTTGATGCTGGAATATGCAATCGGAAATATTACGGTTGCGAGTGCTTGGACCGGTTACTTCACACAGCTTTTAAAAGGTTTTAAACAGGTTCTTCCAGATTTTATTGTGCAATTTCCGATTTGGCTTAGAATGGATTACCGTTCTATAGCTGCTATTTGCGACAAATACGGAATGGATATTCATGATAAAATCCCTTATCTTTTCGGACATATACCAGTTGCAATGAATTTGCCGGCAATGGCAATTGTGCTTGTTCTGACAATGCTTTTAATTAAAGGCGTGAAAGAATCCACAAGATTTGCCGGTATTATGGTTGGTGTTAATTTGCTTATTATAACCTCATTCATACTTGTTGGCGCGTTTTATGTGAAGCCTGAAACTTGGGTGCCGTTTGCGCCGAATGGCTTTAGCGGCGTGTTTATGGGTGCGTTTTTGATTTTCTTTGCATATATTGGATTTGACGCAATCTCAACAACAGCAGAAGAAACCGAAAATCCACAGAGAGATTTACCGATTGGTATTTTGGGAACTTTGTTTATCTGTACTGTATTGTATATTGGTGTTGCGCTTGTTTTGACAGGAACTGTTCCGTTTGGACAAATAGATACTCAGGCTCCAATTGCGCATGCTATGAGATTTATTGGAAAAGATTGGTTTGCAGGTTTAATTTCAGTCGGCGCACTTTGCGGGTTAACATCAGTCTTATTAATTTATCAGCTTGGTACAACGCGTATTTTATATGCAATGAGCCGCGACAGATTTTTGCCGAAATCTTTAAGATTAATACATAAAAAATTCAGAACTCCGCATGTTTTGACCTGGATAAGCGGTATTATAGTAATTTTGTGTTCGCTGTTTATGGATTTGAACATTTCGGCTGAACTTTGTAATTTTGGTACGTTTACATCGTTTATTGTTATTTGTATTGCAGTATTAATTCTTAGAAAAACAGATCCTGACAGACCGCGTCCGTTCAAAGTTCCATTTTCTCCGGTATTTCCGGTACTTGGTATTATTACCTGCGGCGGGCTGATGGTTTATTCAATGAAATTTTTGACAACATCATCTTTATACTTCCCGTTGTGGCTTTTAATTGGTCTTGCAATTTATGCAGGCTACGGCTATGAACAGAAAAGACTTGAAGAAAAACAAAAAGCTCAAAGAATCATAAAACAACCTAAAGTTGAAGTGTAATATTGAAACAAATACAAATTGAAGACAGGCTGAAAATGTTAATTAATTTAAAGGAGTGCTAGTATGAAAAAGCAAGCTATGATTGGATTTCCAGGGGGGGGGGGCACCCGCAGAATACGCTCCTGAATGGTTTTGAAATAAATCCGTTGTTAAAAGCTCAAAAATATGATGATATGACAAATATATTATGTTTTAAGAAAATGAGCTTAATGACAAGATTTATAGGTGAAGTGCGGAGTTTTACACATTGCACGATAACGAATAAGAAAAAATATGCATTTACAATGGCGGAAGTCCTGATTACTTTGGGTATTATAGGAATAGTAGCTGCGATTACTCTGCCATCTGTAATTGGTAAATACCAGAAAAAAGTTACTGCAGAAAAATTAAAGAAGTTTTATTCTGTGATTACAAATGCTGCAAATCTTTCTGAGTATGAAAACGGTGATATGTATTATTGGGATTTTCCAAAACAACCTTACTCTGATGATACAATTAAGTTTTTTAGAAAATATTACTTACCATACTTAAAAGATGCAAAAGAGTGTAATACAAGCAACTGTTTTACTCAGGAAAATTATAGAGTAAGGCAATTAAACGGGAATTCAGCATCAAATTTATATCAAAATAATTATCTGGTAAAGACAAATGATGGTATGTATATATTTTTACATTCAAATTCGCCAAATAAGTATTTCTGGATGTATGTAGATATAAACGGACATCAAAAGCCAAATCAAATCGGATATGATGTTTTTGTATTCGATATTTATGGATATCCGAATATTAATAATCGTAAAAATTATAGAATAAAATTTTGGGGACATTATTTAAAAGATGAAGAACTTGTAAAACCTACAAATTATGGTTGTATTAAAACCTCTCCAGAATATTCGGGTTTTAATTGCGGTGAATTAATAATGCGTAATGGGTGGGAAATCCATTATAATTATCCTTGGTAAACAATTATTAAATTATCCTCTAAGTTATTGAAAATAAAATTTGAGCAAATAGAATAAGTGTAGGAGTAACGCATATTCCGTAGTGCGTTAAAGTTATTACATAGCCAGTGTCGTGTTTTTATTATGTAAACTTTAAATATTAAGAGGGTTAAATAAATATGATTAAACTAAATTGTAAAAATGCTGATGCTCGGGTGATTGGGGAGGAGAACGGTCTTCATCTGGAGCAGGAATTTAACGAGTATAAAGATAAAATCGTCAGCATAATTGCAGATTTAAACAAACGTAAGGATAAAAACGGACAATGGCTTCAATGGATGAATCTGGGCTATAATGAAGAAACTCTCTGGTATGTAAAAGAATATGCCGCAATGGTTAAGGGTCGTTTTGACAATATTCTTGTGCTCGGGATTGGCGGGTCGGCTTTGGGCGGAATTGCGGTTACAGAAGCACTTTTAAAGCCTTATTGGAATTTGTTATCTGAAGAACAAAGAAATGGCATGCCAAGGATTTTCTTTCTTGATAATATTGACCCTGACACTATGAACGGTCTTTTTAATGCATTGGATTTGAATAAAACGCTCGTAAATGTGATTACCAAATCCGGCGATACTGCTGAAACCATGTCACAGTTTATGATTGTGAAAGACCGCCTTGAAAAAGAACTCGGAGACAAATATCGTTATAATATTGTTGCCACAACTGATAGTAAAACAGGGATTCTAAGACAGATTTCCGAACAGGAAGGTTACAAAACTTTTGTTGTTCCTGATGATGTCGGCGGACGATTTTCTGTTTTCTCTGCTGTTGGACTTTTACCGTTTGCGCTTGTTGGGATTGATGTTGATGAAATCATTAACGGTATTAAGGACATGGACTTGGCGCTTAAAAATACCGATATTCACGAAAATATTGCAGCTCAAAATGCTTTAATTCATTACTTATTAGATAAAAAGAAAGGTAAAAATATTTCAGTTATGATGCCGTATTCAAGCCGCTTGAAGTACGTAGCTGACTGGTATGTGCAGCTTTGGGCAGAATCTCTGGGAAAAAATAAAGATAAAGACGGCGTTGATGTAAACATAGGTCCGACTCCCGTAAAGGCTTTGGGGGCAACTGACCAGCATTCTCAAATTCAACTTTACAATGAAGGCCCGAATGATAAAATTATAAACTTCATTCGTGTTGAAAACTTTGATACAACGCTTGAAATACCTAATATTTTTGAATACACCGGAATAGGTTACCTTGGGGGAAAATCAATAAATCAGCTTATCAATGCCGAGGCTGATTCAACAAGAGTTGCGCTTGCAGATTATGGAAGGCCGACCGTGACTATTTCTATTGAAAAAGTCGATGGTTATAATATAGGTCAACTGCTCTATATGCTGGAGGTTCAAACTGCTATTGCAGGCGAGTTATATAATATTAATGCTTTTAATCAGCCCGGTGTTGAGCAGGCAAAAAATTATACATATGCACTTATGGGAAGAGCCGGCTATGAAGATAGTGCACAAACTCTCCAGACAAAAATGGCAGCCGCAGTATAATTAATAAATTTATCACTAATAAATAAAGGCTTGAAAATTTTCAAGTCTTTATTATATTATTTAAAGAGGGATATTTATAAGAACTTTAATGAAAATTTTAAACCAAAAAATACTGTCACTAATTTTAATTACTTTTGTCCTAATATTTTCAAAAAATACAGGGTTAAATAGTGATATGGTTTTTGCTGACACAACTTTAAAAACAGGAATTTCATTAATTGAAAATGTCCCAACAGGATTGTTTGGTACCTGGCGTGTTGCAGCTGTTTTGAAAACAACAGACAGCCCGGAAGTTTTTCGTTCAAAAAGTGCAGATTTGTGGAACTTATCAAGGAATGACAGCGTCATGAATTTAACAAATCCTTTTACTGGAGCTTCAGCTGATTTGTCGGTTGAATTTGTAAAAGGTAATGTGATAAAATTCACGAAAGAAGGAGTGTCAGACAACAAAAAGTTGACGGATACGGTTGAATTGAAGCTTAACGGCAATAAATTTACCGGTGTTAACCGTTTGACTTTGCAAACTATTTCTCCGGCTGGCGGGGTGATTACAAAAACTCAAAATGCAGAATATGTGCTCGTTGGAGAAAAGATTTCAGGAATGAGTGTATTGGAAAAATGAGGATAAATTATGCAAAGTTATGAATTTGATACAGTTATTTTAGGTGGAGGCCCGGCTGGACTGAGCGCAGGTATATATGCAAGCCGTGGTGCGGTTTCAACCGCAATTCTTGATGTTTCAATGATGGGCGGGCAGCCGTCAAATTATTTGGAACTTGAAAATTATCCCGGATTTCCTATAATTGGCGGCTATGATTTGATGGAGAAGTTTGAAGAACATGCTGACAAGTTTGGTGTTCAAAAATTTCCGATGCAGGAAATTGAAAGCTTGGATTTGAAATCTACTCCGAAAGTTATCGTTACTAAAGAAGCGGAATTCAAAGCAAAAACGGTGATTATAGCCTGCGGGGCACAGCCAATGAAATTAGGTGTTCCCGGTGAAGCTGAATTCGTAGGGCGCGGTGTAAGTTACTGTGCGGTTTGTGATGGTGCTTTTTACAAGGATAAAGTTGTTGCAGTTGTTGGAGGCGGAAATGCAGCGGTTGAAGAAGCTATGTATTTGACAAAATTTGCTAACAAAGTTTATGTGATTCATCGTCGTAACGAACTTCGTGCAGACAAAATTGTTCAGGAACGTGCGTTCAAGAATGAAAAAATTGAATTTATCTGGGACAGCGTTGTGAAAGAAATAAAAGGTGAGGATTTGGTTCACACTGCAGTTCTTGAGAATGTAAAATCAGGCGAATGTTCAAATTTGCAGATAAATGGAGTATTCCCATATATAGGAATGGTTCCGAATGTTGAAGGTATTTCAGGACAAGTTGAGCAAGATGCCAGCGGTTTTATCGTTACTGATGCAACTATGAAAACATCTGTAGACGGTGTTTTTGCAGTTGGTGATGTCCGGAAAACTCCATTAAGACAGGTAATTACAGCAGCGGCGGACGGGGCAGTCGGTGCAGTTTATGCTGTTAAGTACCTCGAAAGCTTGAAAGATGTTCCGCAAACTGTTTAAAATTTCAAACCTTACAGACGTAAAATGAAAGAGCCGAAAGGCTCTTTTTGTAAATATAAGTTTACAAAATAACAAAATTCATATTTATGAGTTTTTATGCTTTTGTAGTTAGGAAAGGACACTCTGAATGAACATTAATTCAAAATTAAATCTTATTCATGCCCAAAACTGTAATCAAAAGACTGCAGTTCCAGCATTTGGTAAAAAGTACCCGTTTAGTGATGTAATGACAATTATGTCAGGAACATATGCCCATAATGAAGCCTCAGTAAGCAAAACTGTTGAGGAATTGCTTGGCAGAAAAGGCAGGAACCAAATGGAACAATTTTTGGATTTTCTTAATGTAGGCAATAAACTTAACAAAAAATATCCAGAATTAAAACAATATGCAGATTCTTTTTATAATGCTGTAAATAAAAATAGCCAAAACCCATTTTCTATCACTAAAGAAGATGCCGCAAGGGTTATTGCAAAAGAAACAGAAAAATACGGAAGTAAATTTATTGATGTTGAAATATAGTAATTTTTTGCAATATAAGAGAATACGGACCAGTTTTTGGTCTGTATTTTTTTATAAAAAAAAGTTGCCTGAAAATAGGCAACATTAAATAAACACGAGGATATTAAGAGAGAGAGAGTATAAAAATCTTTTTCTTTATTTCGTCCTAGATTAGAACATCTTTTATATTTTCTTTATTGTTTTACCAATTATAATTTTTTGATTTCCCTTACATTTATATAAAGTATTTTTGTCTTTAAAAATTGACTTTTCTTTTTGATTTTGTTACAACCTTGTAACAAATCCTATAAATGGTTGTATTTTTTGTAAAGTTATTGTCATATGCTAACCTAAATGTTATAATATTAACCAAGAAGAATTGAGAGGAATAATAGTGGAAAGCAGTTTTGATATAGTTGCATTTTTGGAAAGAGCTGTTGCAATCGGAGCTTCGGATATTCATTTGGCGGTTAATGAATACCCTGCAATAAGAAAAGATGGTAAAATTATAAAAATTAACATGCCAATGTTAACAGAAACCGATATTGATGAAGCTCTTAGTGCAATTCTTCCTGCAAGTGTAAATAATAATCATCTTGATAATGTCTATGATTTGGATTTTGCATACGAAATCCTAGGCTGTTCTCGTTTCCGTGTGAATTTAAGCAGGCAGCTCGGAAGATATTCACTTGTTATAAGAACTATCCCTTATGAGATTAAAAATGTTGCTGAATTGCATCTCCCAAAAGCTATTGAGCAATTCTCGAACCAGAATAATGGTCTTGTTCTAATTACAGGCCCTACAGGAAGTGGAAAATCAACTACTATTGCTGCTTTGATTGACTATATAAACCTCAATTATCCTAAGCATATTATTACAATTGAAGATCCTGTTGAATTCATTTTCAGCAACAGAAAATCTATTGTATCGCAGCGTCAAATAGGAGTTGATACCCGCTCATTCCCTGATGGTATTAAATATGCCCTGAGACAAGATCCGGATGTCATATTTATTGGCGAGATTCGTGACAGAGAAACAATTGTGAGTGCATTGAAGGCTGCTGAAACAGGACACCTTGTCTTTGCAACAATACACACAAACGATGCAGTTCAAACCGTAAACAGAATTGTAAATATGTTTGAACCATCTGATAGACAATTTGTTCGTGCTCAAATTGCTCAAATTCTTAGAGGTACAATTTCTCAAAGGCTGGTTCCTCTTCAGGATTCAATGGGAAGACGTCCGGCTTGCGAACTTTTGGTTGTGACTTCTACGGTAAAAGATTTCATTGAAAAAGATAAGCTTGAAGAGGTTTATGACCTTGTTAAAAAAGGCTCTTTTAACAACATGATTACAATGAACATGTCTTTGTATTCTTTATATACAGAAGGTTTTATTACGGAAGAGACAGCATTAGAATATTCTGACGATAAAAATGAACTCAGACAGATGTTCCGTGGAGTATTCCAGGGGACAGCTCCCGGCAACAGGGATAAACAATAGGATGAATAATTTTGTAACAGATGCTATTAATCTTAAGTCTTATAACTTAAGTGAGGCTGATAAAATTATTGTTATGTATTCTCGCGAAAAAGGCCTTATTCGTGGTGTTGCAAAAGGTGTGAAAAAGCCAAAAAGCAAGCTTGGGGCCCGCATGGATTTGCTTGTTGCAAATAAACTTATGCTTTATAAGGGTAAGAATTTAGATACTATTTGCCAGGCTGAAGCTTTAAATACATTCACAAGGACGCGGCAGAATATGGATAAAATTTTTTACTCTATTTATGTCAGCGAAGTTGTAACAAATTTTGGTGTTGAAGATGATCCTTGTTCAAATGAAATTTTTGAACTGCTTTATCAAACTCTCGACTGTATTGCAAAATCATCGGGCAAGGTAGAGGTTATGATTGCAGTATTGAAATTTCAGATTAAAATGATGGCATTGTCAGGTTTTGGTATTGAATTGAATACATGCTTAAAATGTGGATGTGAAATTCAAAATGATAATATGTATTTTTCATCCAATCGTGGTGGCGTTGTTTGTAAAAACTGCAGCGATATTTCTGCGGGTTATGTGCTTATGCACAGTAAAATAAGAGATTTTCTTAAAGAACTGGAGAGAACAGACTTTTTTGAACACAGTTCCTATGAAGAAAAGGCAACAGAGAAGATATGTACTGTTTGTTTTGAGCTTCTGAAGGGATATATTAATCTTCATTCTCCTCGTAAATTTAATTCAACGGAAATTCTGCAAGAAATAAGTTAGAGAATTTATCTGATTAAAGATTTGTTTATTACTGGAGCATTGGCTAAACACGGGAAGCTTTCTTTGAATAAAGAAAATTCGCCGCAAGAATAGCTTACCGGCTGATGAATATGTTTTTCTCCTGCATTAATTTATAGTTGATGAGCAACAGGAGAAAAAAATGAAGAGAATTGTATTATTACTGGTATTACTCTTAATCAGTTCAAACGCATATACAGAAGCAAGAGTTATCAGAACTTATCGGCCAATTCCGTACAACAGAGGGTTTAATCCTTTTGTGCGGCCGTCTTCGTCATATTTTGGTATAGGTCGATATAATTTCAATAACGGATATTACGGCAATTACTACAATAGATATAATAATTACAATAATAATTGGAGGAATAGCCGCTATTATTATCCTACACGCTATTATAACAACAATTATCCGAGGCCGACTTATAACAATTACTATACACCACAGAATGTAAACGCTTTTGACAAGTTCCATAATATGAATAGAACGATTCACCGCTATAACTCTTCTCCAGCAAGAATTTACAGGCTTAATCGTTCTGAAGTTGCAAGTAGTATAAAACCTGTTTCTTACACAACGGATGTGAACAAAAAAGATCCCAGGCTTTCTCTTGTTGAGAAAAATATATATGGCAAATCTTTTGACCATCAAGAGATAAATCTCCGTCTTAACAGACTTGAGAAATCCATGTTCAATAAAACATATCCTTCTCTTAGTAATGAAGAAAGAATTGAAAATCTTTTCGTAAATTATAATAAAGAGCTTCAAAATGCAATTCCACAAGAATTATCGGAACTTGAAAAAAATGTTTTTAAAAAAACTTACGAAAAGGAAGATGATTTAAGCAGGGTTTCCCGCCTTGAAGCCCAGGTTCTCGGTGCAATCCAGCAAGGAAATCTAAATAAGCGCGTAGATGTATTAAAAGATGCAATAGCTTCTTCGCAATATTCTTCTCCATACGGAACCTGCTATGGAGGCTACATGCCTCCAATGAATACCAATAAAGGTATAAAAAATACTCTAAGCCGTCTGGGCGATATGTTCGGTATGGGTTGTCCTACTGGCTTTTCTCCGCAAATTCCTCCGTATGATACTTATCATTTTGACATGCAAGATGGAGGAAATTCAGAGTTTTACAGAGACAATTACGGTTATTACTATAATAATACCAACCGAGCTACAGGTACCGGAATACAAATTCTTGACTAAATGAAAATTTTCATTAAATTAATATCATACAAATAGATGTTTGCTGCACTTTTAAAATAAAAGATAATCATATTAAGAAAGTGTAGCAAATGCCTTTTAGATACCGACTGCAAAAAGTACTTGATTTCAGAATCAGAAAAAAAGAAGAACAGCTTATGGTTGTTCAAAAGGCTCAGCAAGAAGTATTTATTGCAGAAGAAAATATCCGGAAAAATAACGAAGAAATCCGTCAAACGCAGATAAATATGCGTCAGGCTGACCCGATGATGTATGAGACCTACGACAATTATCTTATATTCCTTTGGGACAAGGCGGAAAAGCTTGAACAGATTCGCGCGGAAGCTCAAAAAGTTCTGGATATGGAGAAAGCAAAACTCGTGAAACTGGAGCAGGCTGTCAAGGTTTTGGAAAAACATAAAGAGAAGAACCGCGAGGCCTATCTGGAGGAAGAGAAAAAAGCAGAATTAAAACAATTTTCAGAACTCGGAGTTCAGAGATTCTTCAACCAATCTAAAGAACGGCAGGAAGAAGAAGACCGGGAAATTTTAAAACAGTTGGAACAACTGGAGGAAGGTTTATAAAATGAATATCGATACATCAAGCTTAACGCAAAATAACGAGATGGCAAATTATCTGGCCTCCTCCCAAACTTTTAGGACGAACACAGGTAATACTGCTTTTAAATCCCAGTTTAATTCTTTGTCCGAGGCGTCTGAGACAAAAACAACCGAGCCTTCTTCTGAAAAATCAGAAGCGAAAACTGAGAAAACCGATCAAACTAAATCAAAAGAAACCTCTTCTAAAGAAGAGGATACAAAAGTTTCTGAAAAAAAAGGTGAAAAGGCTGAAAAAACTGAACAAAAGCAAGAGAATACAGTAAAAGAGGAAAATAAAGAGCAGCCAGGCCAGCAAAATGCCAACCAACAAAACGGACACCAGCAACATCATGAAAACCAGCTTTTATCAGAGGAAATCGCACAGATGTTGAAAATTAATGCAGGCTCAAAATTAGGTCAAGTAAATTCTATTCAGAATATGACTTTTACCTCTGAAATAAGCAAAGATGTTTATACAGAAAAACCTGCATTAGATTACAGTACAATATCAATGAGCGATGATGATGCACAGTTTTTCGCAAATCTTGTGACAAAAACTGATATGTCAATGCAGAGTATTGCTTCTGAATTTCAAAAGTCACTTGATGTTTCAGATGTTCAAAATGTTCATAAAACAGCTAAAGTTTCAGCTGCCTTGATGGAAGCCTTATCAGAATCAATGAAAACTAATAAAGCTTTCAGAATAGATTTTGATAAAGATGTTTCTGTTGTTATGAGAGTGGATAAAAACGGAAATCTTAATGCAAACTTTATTCCTGGAGACAAAGCTGTGGAGGCTTATTTGAGAAATAATATCTCTTATCTTAAACAGCGCTTTGACGAACAGGATTTGCCGTATAATGAATTAACCTACAGCAAACATCGTAACCAAGAGCAGAATGAAAAACGCAACAACAAGGAGAAAGACCATGAATGATTCCTACACAACCGCGCTAAATACTCAGAAATCAACGCAGAACTGGATGGATGTTATTGCGCATAACATGACAAATATTTACACGCCGGGTTTCAGAGAACAGCAGGTAAACTTCAAAACCTTTCTCGGCGGTGCAATAGCCGATGACTATGATAAAAAAACAGGGCAAGGAAAATCAACTCCCGGTACCTCAAATGATAACTTATTCCTTGAGGGTAAAGGTTTTTTTCTTACAAAAACAGCAGAAGGCAAAAGTGTTTATACTCGTTTAGGCGAGTTCAAATTTGACGGTGAAGGTGTTTACAGAGCTAAAAATGGTAATACTGTTCAAGGTTATATTTTGAATGATAAGGGCGAGATTATGCAGGGGACAAAATCCGTATCTCAGGATTTGTATGAACAGACTGCTTTGAAAGGCGGTTCGCTTGATATTCCGACGACAAATATCAAAATGTGGATTGATCCTGCTAATGGCAAGTATTTGGGCAAGTATGATGATTATGAAATAAAAGAAGACGGAACAATTTATGGAAAAGCTGACGGCGGCAAAAGAACAGTTCCGCTTTATCGTGTGACAACCCGTAATTTCCATAATTCAGCAGCTTTGTATGAAATTAAGGAAGGCTATTTTATTGAAACGGAAGCCTCCGGAAAACCGCTTCTTGGTGTAGGTCAAATACGTTCAGGGCTTTTGGAAATGTCAAATGCTGACTTTAAAGGTAATATTTCGTATTTCCAGATGGCGAAACTTCAGATGGAAATTTCAAATAAACTTGTTTCTACAAATAAAGAGCTGTTAGAAGAAGCTTTGAGGCTTGTAGGAAGCTAATTTTCAATATACTATAAATTAAACTCCATTTTACAAAGGAACTTTATTTCTAAGTTCCTTTTGCTTTATTTATATGTTTTTAACGGAGTTTGCTGGATTTGTTCAAGGATTTTAATGATTTCTTCTGATAAATCCTCTTTCCCTGAAATATTAATTTTTACAAGATTAGCAAACTCTGATTTTTTAAACTCATGAAGCCCTCTATGCTTGAAAATCTCTTCTAGCTTTTTAACTGTCGGAAGGTTTTCCTCCAAAATGTTTAAATCCACAAGAGAAATATTTTCAAAAGCATAATTTAAGGTTCTTTCAAGTAAATTTCGCGTCAGCAAATCCTCAAACTCTCCGCAATTCAATATGTAAACTCTGTCACAAGAACGCAATTTTAAATTAATTAAATCAAGATTTTCTGAAGCATCCTTATCCAAAAGCACAAATATCGGCAATTTCAGTATCTCTGACAATTGGTAATATGTTTTTACAACCTGATTTTTACCGCCTGCTGAAATTATATGAATACCTTTTTTCTCAAAATCTTCTCCATAAATCCGCGCAAATTCAGGCAGCAGTGTTTCTTCAGTTATTCCTTCACAGATAATAACTTTTTCCAGTGGAAAATGAAGTGACTTTTTTTCACGTAATGAAATTATTTCACTGGATGAGGTTAATTCTTTTAGCCATAGTAGATTTTTAACTTCATTTTCTGATAAAAGTGTTAAAAACCCTTTGTAATTAATTCTATTTTTAAGTAATTGCTCTGTTTCAGGGCTTATTATGAAAACAGATTTTTCATAATCATAAAGTTTTTGATTTATAAGTAAATCCCCGTCAGACTTGATATTAAGAGTTTCCAAAGAGAAATTAATGATTTTTTCTGCCAATTCCTTTAAAATCGAATAATCAAGTTCATCAAGTTCTAATTTTTTGAATTTTGGGGCAATCAGATTGTTTGTGAGAATATCTTTAAAAACCCTTAAATACTTGGTTTCTGTATTTTTAAACCTGGTGAGTCTGTCAATTGAAATTTTAAGCTGCTCTATTGTTAGCGGTTTTATTTTAATCTTTTCCAATATTTCCTCATTGTTACATTTGTTAACTTTTTTCATTATCCACTGGCAATTTTTTTGAGTTATTGTTGTTTATATAAATAAGTGGAGTGAAAATAGTGTATTCAGTAGGTGTAAATTCTCGACAATATAATTATAACACAACCGAACGTGTTAAGACTTCTGCTGTGAAAAAAACTTCCTCACAGCCGGAAATTGTTACAAGTTCTTATGTCTCAAATCCTATAATTAATACAATTCCGTTTAATCCTTCCTTTACAGCTTCTGCTCTTCGAACCAGAATGAACAGCCAGGAGGAAAAAAATAAATATAATACAATTCTTTCAGCCCTTGATAAAAACTCTAAAAAACAGATGAAAGAACTGTTAAAATCAGGAATTCTGCTCAATTCGAATTCTAATGACAAGTCAACCGTGCTCGATAACTTATATAAAATAGCAACAAAAGAACGCGCAACCGGACTTCCAAAAGAGATTATTCTTAAAGATACAATAACTACGCTTGCAGATCCGCATGTTATAACGCAGCAGTTTGGTGATATACCTAAAGAAATGAAAAGTGAATTAATTGATACATACATGTCTGATCATAAAATGGACAAGGATAAGTTAATTCCGCGAAAGCTTGCACAACTTGATATTGATGTTGAACATTCAGGCACATGCGTTGCTTCAAGTATTGAGTTTAATCTTGCCAAGAAAATGCCTGCAGAATTTGCAAGATTTGTTGAAGGCATAACATCCCCGCGGATGGCAGTTGATAAAACAATTCAGCTTAAAAATCTGACTGATAACACTCTCGATTCAATCTGGCTTTTAAATGCTTTTGAAGTTCCTTATAAAATGGATGATTTTAATCAAGCACATTTAACCTTTGCTCCAGACAAGAATGCCTATATCAGAGCAAAAATCCAGGTTGCAAATCGTGATGGGAATGAACGTTCTGTGGTGGATGCTTTAATGCAGGGAACTTTAATGCAAATTGGTTCTCAACAGACATATGATTCTTTGAGCGACAAACGCAAAGGGAAGTTCAACCAAAATGACAAAGGCTTGATTGAATTTGAAAAAACCTTCACAGAGTCAGTCGTCGAAGATAAAAACAAGATTTCAGTAACTTACCAAACCGTAGACGACAATGCAAGATTAATTGGTTATGAAACAGATTTCGATACAATGAAACGCCAGATTTCAGATGCATTGAAGCTTGGTGAAAACGTTATTATCGGATATACACAAATTAATCCTGACAACGAAATTATAAACGGTCATGAAATAACAATAATCGGTGAAAAATATGATAAAAATGGAAAATTAATTTATATTTGTAATGACACTGATGATGACATACCTAACGCAGTTGAATACAGCGCTGAATATTTACTTCCTAAAATTCACCATGCAGGCCTGCCGCAGGAGGTTGTGAAAGATGATGTAAAACTTGTAGAAAACTGGGTTGAAGGTTTTAACAGCTTCAATCAAATGAGAAAAAAAGCTGCTGATAAGCAAGTAGAAAAGAATGCTGCTTAAAGCTTTGTAACAAAAATTTTAAATAAAAGCAATTTTTATTTTGACAGACGTTTAAGGTATTAGAAAACAGGTTAGTGAAATGAATAATTACAACATATATCCCAAAACAAATATATTAAATCAGTATTTGTCAAAATCTCAGCAAATGCCTCAATCGGATTCCGACAAAAAGAAACCTGCTCCGCTAAAGACAAGCATTTTTTATGTAAATGATGTCCACGGAAAAATGACTAACATGGAGCGTATTAAAACAGTTTCTGATATATTTGACAAAAGCAAAAAAAACGAAAACACCGCAAAATTAAAACTCGCCTCAGGTGATATTATTCTAGGTGCAAACTTTATCTCAAATATGGTTGCAAATAAATTTTTAAATTGGATCGGCGTCACTGCAAATGCTCTCGGAAACCATGAGCTTGACGTTGTTCCAAGCAAACTTGCTGAATTAATGAAACAAGCGGATTACAAATTGCTTGCTATTAATGCTTCAGTTGATCCCCAAAGTCCAATGGCCGGACGCATAGGGAAATCTATTATAGAAGAACATGACGGACAAAAATTCGGAATTATAGGTATTGCTCCTTCAGATATGGCTGAAAGGGTTAAACTTAATGATTCAGTTAAAGATATAAAAATTGATGACTTTGAGACTACGTTAAAAAAAGTTCAGGAGGAAGTGAATAATCTTCGCTCTCAAGGCATAAATAAAATAATCCTTCTTTCTCATAGCGGCTTAAAGCATGATAAGCGTTTGGCTCAAGAAACCGAAGGTGTAGACATAATTCTTGGCGGTCATTCTCATGATATGGTTAAAGAAGTAAAAGACGGCGAAAATCTTTTAATGTCAAAATCCGGTGAACCTGTAGTTATTACGCAGGCCGGAAAAGATGGCGAAAATGTAGGGGTTTTAAATGTTGAATGGACTGATGATGGCGTTTTGACAAAAGTTCAAAATAATGTGATTAATACAAGAATGTTTAATCGTACGCTTCCCTCAAGAACCGCCGTTGAAGAAATAATCGGCAAACCGCAAATCCTCGGAAATGTTTCTTATGCAGACAAAGAACCTTCAAACAGGCTTATTGCAAACAATCCTCATGGGGATTTAATTGTTGATGCTATGCGAAGTGAACTTGGTACGGATATTGCAATTCTTAATGCAGGAAACATTCGCGGACACTTTGACGTAGGTAAAATTGATTCAAGATTGGTTAACGACGTGACTCCTTTTGAAGATAAAATGATGATTGGCAATTTATCTGAAGTTGATATTGTTAACGCAATCAAGGTGGGTGCTAAATCTCTTACTACACACAATTCAAAACCTGGTATTCTATTAATTTCAGGCATGAACTATACTCTTAATGACAAAGGTGAACTGCTTTCTTTAGAATATGTTGACAAGAATGGTAATAAACAGCCGATAGATATAAATAATCCAAATCCTAACCGAAAATTTAGTTGTGCTATGGATGACTTCTTTGCAACAGGCGGTGATAATTACCTTCCTACAAATGAAAAGCCGGATTTTGTTGTTAAAAAATTCAACTTAGATAAAAACAAACTGGCATGCGATTATATTAAAAAATTTGATAAGCCAATAGAAATTAGAGATGATCAGCGTGTTAAAATTGTTAAATCCTAATAATCGTATTGTTCTCGTGAGTTCAGGTATTCTTTGACAAAGTTAAGCGAGGACTGCACAATACGGGTTACGCGTGAAGGGGAAAGCCCGATTTGCGTTGCAATGTCTTTTACCTGCATGTTCCTGTAAAATCTGTATTCAACAACAGTTCTTTCTTTTGGCGGAAGCTTTGAAATCGCAGCGCGAATCATTCTGCCCATTTCAGTAATTTCAGCCTGTTCATCAGGTGTTGCATGATTATCTTTCAAAAAGTCAAAAGGCGAATCATTGTCGCTTGCCGCTGCCGCAAGCCCATCGATAGACAAAACGGTTTCGTAAATTGTTTCACGAACTTTTGCCTTTTGCATATCCATTCCTTCAACTTCTTCTTCCGGATCAACCTCGTCATCTGCTTTATGTTTTAGAGAGTACCATTTGTAACGTATTCTTAATTCATTTCTGATTGCCCATCTTACTGCAGTAGCGACATAAGCAGAATTATATCTTTCAAGTTGTTCAGGGGTTTTGTTTTTTATAAGAGCCTGAATTGCAATAATCCCGATTGATAAAAGTTCTTCATACTCAACCATATGAGTAGGAATTCTTCTGTGCTCAACCTTTGCCACCTTCTTTACTATATCAATATATTCTTGTAATTTATTTTTTTCTTGCATAATCATGATTATTTTTTATTATTAGGCTCTTTAGTTATTCTACTCTGATTTCTGTTATTTTTCAAGTTGTAAACAAAAAGTAAAATTTCAGCGATTGCTTTGTAAAGTTCCGGCGGAATTTGATGGTTTAAATCTACCATTTTAAACAGTGCTCTTGCGACCGGTGCGTTTTCAATAACGGGGATATTATGCTCTCGCGCAATATTAATAATCTTTTTGGCGATAAGCTCTGTGCCTTTTGCAATCAGCATGGGTGAATCCATTTCTTCTGCCTTGTACTTAAGCGCACATGCAATATGTGTCGGATTTGTGACGACAAAATCCGCATCCGGTACTGCATCCATCATACCTCTTTGAAGCATTTGCATACGGCGCTGGCGTAGTGCAGCTTTTACATTAGGGTCGCCTTCTGTGTTTTTATATTCGTCTTTAATTTCTTTGAAAGACATTTTTTGGTCTTTTAAAAACTTCCATTTTGTGACGCCGTAATCCGCAGCTGCAATTACAAGAAAGGCAATGCAGGCTTTGAAAATAAATTCAGTAATAAGCTTTCCGAATTCAATCATGACCGCGAAATTGTTGTCAATTGCCGCAAGCATAAGAATATTTTCTATATGCGCCATATAAACTGTCCAGCCGATATAACCCAAAAGCACAACTTTTACGATATTTTTAAAAAGTTCAAACAGGGTTTTAATGGACATGATGTTTTTGAAATATTTTGTCGGATTAAGTTTATCGAGTTTAGGCGCCAGTGGTGCTGTTGCAACAAGCGGCCCCACCTGAATGAAATCTGCTAGAATTGCAACCAGCCAAGCCAAAAACAAAATTGGTCCTATAATTAAAATGGCAGTTTTTACAGTTACACTAAAAACGTATGTTAATCCAATTTTTTCGACATGTGCATTTGGAATCTGTTCATATAAAAGTGTAAATAATTGTGCAATCTGACCCCATATAAAGGGTGCTAAGCCCACAATTGCGGTGAATAAAATAAGTAAAGAAATCGCAGTTGAAAAATCTTTTGATTTTACAACCTGCCCCTCTTTGCGTGCTTGTTCAAGCTTTCGAGGCGTCGCATCAAACTGTTTATCTTCATCACCCATACTTCTTCCTTATCTTACTAAATATTATAGCATGGTCAAGATAGTTATAATGGTACTGACACATAATATAGTTAAAATTTAGTAATTTTTAGCGGAGCGAAGGAGCTCTTGGCGCCGTTCCCTTTTGGATTGATGGGATTCTTCGGCTAAAGCCTCACAATGACAGTTATTTAATAGTTTTTGTGTTAACTTGTATATAATCCCATTATAATTGCTTATACATTAAAAATTTGGTATAATATAAATGAAAAGATCTATAGGAGGATTAAATAATATGAAAAGTCAAGCTATGATTGAGTTTCAGGGGGGGGGGGGCTGCCGATAAAACTGTCCTCCAAGGGTTTACTCTTGCCGAAGTCCTTATAACTCTGGGTGTTATTGGAATTGTTGCGGCAATGACTTTGCCTGCACTGATTACGCGTAATCAGAATAAAGCACTTGAGGCGTCCTTAAAGAAAAATTATTCGGTTATATTGCAGGCTTTTGATATGTATCAGGCGGAACATGGCGAAAGACTAAGACCGGAAATCCTTGGTAGTGGAAATGACGCTACAGGATTAAAAGCTCAAATTATGCCATATTTTAATACTATTGCGGATTGTGGTTTATATTCAAATAATCATCCTGCTTGTATTCCATATACAGGTACTTCAAATAATCCTTATAAGACATTTAACGGACAGCCTGCTAGCTTAACTCTATTTGATGACGGACAATTTGTATTAGCAGACGGAAGTTTAATATTGATAGAAAATATGAGAACAAATCCATATATATATCTTACTGTAGATGTTAACGGTAGAAATAAAACACCAAACAAATGGGGTCATGATCTTTTTTCTTTTCAAATCATGAACGATGGGCAAATTTTGCCAGTTGGCGCACCGGGTACCGGTTATTCAAAGAAAAATGTGTACTGTTCAATAACTTCAACAGCAGATCGCAATGGAATTGGCTGTACATATTACGCAATTAATGATAAATTTTATTTTAACAATTTGCCGAAGTAATATATTAAAATATTTATTTTATTAAACTTCTATTCAACGATTTTTACACCGCTGCTGGTGCCAAGTCGTTCGGCGCCGGCAGCAAGCATTTTTATCGATGTTTGTTTATCGCGAATTCCGCCTGATGCTTTTACTCGCAAACCATGAGGCGCGACTGTTTCATACATTAATTTCACATCTTCAACTTTTGCTCCAACTCCGTTTTTCACAAAGCCTGTTGATGTTTTGACAAAATCGGCTTTGGCTTGCACGCAAATTTCACAAGCCTTTTTAATCTCGTCTTTGTCAAGCAAATCTGTTTCCAAAATTACTTTTAACGGCTTATCTTGGCAAAAAGCTTTAACAGTTTCAATATCTTTTTTTACAAATTCATAGTCCTTGTTTTTGATTGCAGTAACATTTATTACCATATCAATTTCGTCAGCCCCGTCTTCTATTGCTTGTTGAGTTTCGTAAGCTTTTACCTGAGTCTTGTTTGCTCCAAGCGGAAATCCTACAACTGTAACTATTTTGACATTACTTCCGGCAAGTTGTTCTTTTGCAAGTTTTACATACAAGGGATTTACACAAACTCCAAGAAAGTTATATTTTTTAGCTTCATCAAATAGTTTGATGAAATCTTCGTATTTTGCATCTTGTTTTAAAAGAGTATGTTCAATATGTTTGTTCAGGTTTTCCATAATTTCTCCTTTATCCGTCCGGCTTTATAAAATATTTTCCAAAATTTTTACTGTTGAATAGGATTTATTTAGCGTAAAAAAGTGTAATCCTTTAACTTTTTTATCAAGCAATGCCTGACATTGACCCGTTGCAAATTCTATTCCTAACTCTTTCATATAATCTTTATCACTGAAATGTTTTTCAAGTTTGTCTTTAAAGTTTTTTGGTATTGTAATTCTTGCGAGTTTTGTCATTTTTAAAAGCTGCTGATTGCTTATAACAGGCATTATTCCCGGAATTACAGGGACATTAATCCCTGCTTTTTGTACGTGTTCGCAAAATTTGAAATACTTTTCATTGTCAAAAAACATTTGGGTTATAATAACTTCTGCGCCGGCATCGACTTTTTGCTTTAAATATTTTATATCGTCTTCAATTGAGGCGCTTTCAATGTGAGTTTCCGGGTATCCTGCAACAGCTATTGAAAAATCTGTTTTCTTTTTTAAATATTCAACAAGCTCGTTTGCATGACAAAAATCAGTGCAGATTTTTTCAATTTCCTGCGGAATATCACCGCGAAGTGCCAGAATGTTTTCAATGCCGGCAGATTTTAAGAATTCAAGATTTTCTTCAATAAAACTTTTGCCGCTGCACATGCAGGTAAAATGCGGCATTACATCAGCTTTTAAGTCTGTTTTTAACGCTTTTAAAACTTTTTGGTAATTTTCGTTATTTTTGCCGCCGGCACCGTATGTGAGTGAGATAAACTGCGGGTTACATTTCATCAGTATTTTTATTTCAGAATAAAGCTCTTGAATTTTTTCATCATTATCCGGTGGAAAGACTTCAAATGAAATAACGGGTTTATTTGAATTGTAAATTTTTCCTAGTTTCATATCTTATTAAAACTCATAGTTTGGAATTTCAAACTTTTCATTGTTAGCGTCTTTTTCTACAAATTCAAGATAATATTTCATTGCTTTATCTTTTGAGGAATTGTAGAATTCATTATCTATGAATTTTTTATGAAGTTCGGTTCTGTAGCCGCTATAATTTCCTAGATTTGCCGCGTAAAGTTCCAAAACATGCTTATCCAAGCCTCCGCCGTAAGCTTTAGTCTTAGCATCAGTTCCGGAAGGTCTGATTTCAATGAATTTGTCCGTGAATTCCAAATAAGTTCCGTCGCCTACAAATTTAATTGATTGAAGGTTGTCAAAACTTAGACTTTTGAAGGAATCATTTAAAACTTCTTTCACATTATCAAGTGTCATTTTACCTTCTTTTACTGCAATTGCCATGGAAAGGTAAAATAAATCATTTTCAGTTCTTTTCTTTTCACCTTCTGCTTTTGCAAGCTTAAGCTTTTCAATATCGGGTTCGGATTCGTTATAGTATGCGATATCAATTCTGGTATCAAAACGGCCTTTGATATTGCATTCTTCAAAAATTTGAACGAGATATCTTGAAAGAGAAACCTCTTTAAGTTGTGCAATTAATGCAGAGGCAACGATAATTGCTTCAGTTGCGCTTTTTTCGCGCATTGCAATTGCAAATCTTCCGGCTTTTGATTTTATCAAATCTTCGGTTCCCATAATCATGCCGCCGCTTTCTTCACCTGCAAAAATCAGGCGCGGATTTACACCGAGATTAATTGCATTTGAGAATACATCATCAATTATTACTTCTTTTTCCGGGTTGTTTTTAAGCTTAAGCTCGACTTTTTTCATTATGTTTGCAATTTCTTTGAAGCCTACTGGAACATTGACGACTTTTACACCCTGATGTTTTGCCCATTCATCCCAGCTTAAAGCAGAGGCTGTGGTTTTTATCATAAACCGCGGATGGTTTTTCCACATACCTTGTGCTTTTAATTGTTTAGCCTGGAAATCCATTAGCATTAAAAATGCCTGGTTCGCGGTGAAGATAGTCAGAATTGAGCGTTCATCAAGTTTTATATAATCAATTCCTGCTTCTTCAAGTTTTGGAATTCTTAAAATGCTTTCTTTTTGCGCAATTGTCAGTCTGTCGTGGTCGGGGTCAGTTATCAAAACTGTTGTAAGATAAGGATAATCTTTTAACTTTTCCCTGTAATGCATTGTTTCAATAACAGGAAAGTATTTTTCACCGTTTGGACGTTTTGACAGTACTGTTGCGTCAACCGAATAATCGTAAAAAGCTTTTTCACCCTGCGGCGTATGATCATATTTGCCGATTGAATGGAAAAACGGGTCTTCTTCTGTATTGAACCAAGTATATTTTTCTGAAATATCAAGTTTTTTCAAAACTCGGCTTAAAGTTCTGTAAGCCGAACCGCCTACATTTTCAATTATAATTTTTTCATCATGTTCTTTTATTAAATTTAGATTTGACTTTTGAGCGACTCCGGATTTCAAATATTCAACATATAAATCAGTGCCGTCTTCGAGTTTTTTCATGATGGTTTCATCAATTAGAGAATTATCAGAGGCAGCTATTTTAATTTCATATTTACCATTCTTTTCGGTTTCATCAAAAATTTCCTGAATTTTATCAACGAATTCAAGGCTTTCTTCTGGCAAATACTGGCTGCCTTGAGAATTTAAGTCTTTTGTTGCGTTTTTGACAGAAATTCCATGACTTGAAGTTATGTATTCACCGCCAAGAAGGTCAAGTTTGAAAGCCAAAAATGACGCAAGCCAGATTGGAATGGTTTTTCTTCCTTCCGGCAGCAGAGTCTTAATGCCTTGTGCAGCCTGAATTCTTGCAATTGCTTCAAGGTACAAATCTGAATTGTATCTGACTTCACGGCCTGCAATTTTTAGGATTTTTTTATCTGAATATTTTTCTTGTGCAACAAGAGCTTTTGCCAAAGTCGCAAGAACAATTCCAACAAGATTAATTGGAAACCTTGTGTCCTGCGGATATAAAATGTTTTGAGGACCGCGGATTCCGGCTGTCGAAACTTTTGCTTCTTTGGCATAGTTTGCAAACCATTCTTTTAAATTCAAACCTTCAGGATTTGTATCAGCATCATAAGGAGCAAGATATTCTTTCTTTAATATAAAGGTGAATTCTTTTTTATTATCAAAATCCATAAGCTTAAGGTTTTTGATATAATCCGGGGTTTTTTCATAGACACTTGCAAAAAGTTCATTTTCAAGTTCATTTTTTGATTTTTTCAATCCTGACATACTCTCTCCTTATTAAACCTGTGTGTTTTTATTATATAAAAAAAATAACTGTTGTTCAATATTTATTTTGGTATATAATATTTATAATGGAGTGTATAAAATATGAGTAAAGAAAAAAAGAACTACGCAAAAAGATCTGCTGAATCCTTCAATAAATTCAGATCATTTTTTCAGATACTTGTATGTAAATATTTTTATATGATCAGATTCAAGCTTGTGTACCGTTTGAAAGTCGAAGGTCTTGAAAATGTTCCAAAGGATAATGAGTATATTGTCTGTCCTAATCACCTTTCAACGCTTGATCCTCCGCTTGTGTGCGGTGTATTGCCAAGAAGAATTGCATTTATGGCAAAACAGGAATTGTTTGATATAAGATTTTTGAGATGGTGGATTGACTGGCTAGGCGCAATTGCAGTTAACCGTGAAAGCCTTGGCCCTTCTACTATTAAAACCGTTATGAATATCAAAAAAAGTGAATGGGTTTTTGGTATTTTTCCTCAGGGAACAAGGGGGTTACCCGGAACTATTTCCGGTGTGACTAAGGGGTTTGCGGGATTGGCAAAAATTACAAAATGTGCAATTTTACCTGTTGGGATTACTGGAACTGAAGAGGTTAAACGACTTCCATTTTCCGGTAAAATTGTTGTTAAAGTAGGAAAGCCTATTCCCTATAGTGATGATGTTGAAGGCATGGTTTCTCAGTGGATTGATTCAATTCAGAAATTAACAGGTTACAAGTATGTTCAACCTGAAATTAAGGATTAAGGAGTAATGAAAGTATGACCGCAAAACAAAGAAATTATAACAGACGTTATCCATATGAATATAATATCTTCAGAACTTTGTTTTACATGGGGTTTTTGTATGTAGTCGTAATTCCCTTTATGAAAATATTCTATAACTATGAGATAACCGGTAAAGAAAATTTGCCGACCAAAGCAAAAAGCGGAAAATTTATTTATACAGCAAACCATGTTTCAATTTTTGACCCTCCGATGGTTTCTATGGCCGCAATGAGGCCTATTGCATATATGGCTAAAAAAGAGCTTTTTGTAGACAGTGAGAAATTAAGCTGGCTTGTAAAAAGATTAGGTGCATTCGCTGTTGACAGAACTAAGCCTGAAATCGCTACTTTTAAAACAGTTCGTGATATTCTTGCAACAAGCTGGTCGCTCGGAGTTTTTCCTCAGGGTGGCATAAGACCTTACGGGAAGCTTGATGAAGTAAAAAAAGGGTTTGTTGTAATTGCGAAAAATGCTAAAGCTGATATTGTTCCTGTGGGAATTGAAGGCTTTGATGGGTATCCTAAATTGAAACCATTTACACGCCGTAATGTAAAACTTCACATAGGAAAGCCGATTTCGTACAAACTTCCTGAGGATGAAATTATTTATCAGTGGGGCGAACAGATAGCAAAACTTGCAGGTTACGAAAATCGTCTTCCTGTTCCGGCAAGTCGCAATGCTGATAAAGAACCTGTAAATATGTAGTTTTTATTTATTAGAGTGTAATTAGTTTTTAAATTCTATGTATTTGTATTTGCAAAAAGACCTTTAAGAGTATATCTTAAAGGTCTTTTCGCTTTTTATTTAAAGAAAGGAATTTGATTTATTTATGCTGCTTGTGCAGAAGTTTGTGCAGTAGGAGTCATTTCGACTTTTTTTGCTTCCGGTTTTACTTCTTCTGCCATTTTGTTTAATTTGTCAAGTGCTGCTGTTGCTGCTTCCTGAACATTTTTATCTTGGTCGTTCTTTGCAATTGTGAATAATGTATTCAAATCTGCTTTGTATTCAGGCTGCTGGATGTATGATAATGCTTCAATAGCTGAAGTTCTTACCATCGGGTTCGGGTTGTTTTTCAACTGCTCAACAATTGTTACTGCACCGGGCAATTCTGTTAGAGGAACTGAAGTGTTAGTTAATTTGGCAACTTCCTCTGAGTAGAGTTTCTGCAATATTGCGGTTGTAAACATTGCATAGCTTTTATTTCTTTCTGCTTGTTCCATCGGTGTGATTGTAGTAGCTAAAGTTTTTTCAGCGTCTGTCATTTGTTCATTTTTGATTAATTTTTGTCTTGCTGCAATTTGTTCTTGTGTCGGACCTGTGAGTTTTGAAGAGTCCGCATTAATAATATTATTTAATGTATCCATTACTTTAACATCAAGCAATTCAGTTGCTTTTTGCGGATTGTCTTTAACCATATTTGCTATTTCTTCCATAGCTGAAGCCTGAACTTCGTAATCAGGATTTGCTAATTTTGAAATGAATGCATTTAAATCAACTTGCGGCTCTAGTGGTGCCGAAGGTTCAATTTCTGGTTTTTTAGCATCGCTTACTTCAGTTTTTTCTGCAGGTTTTTCGGTGACTACAGGCTGCGGAACATTAACCGGTGCTGCTGCAACTTCAGTTGCCGGAGCTTGAGCCTGCGGAGCTTGAGGTGTTTGCGGAAGTGTTGCCGGAGCTTGTTCTGTTACCTGAGGAGGAATTACAACCGGCTGCTGGGCAGGCATATAATACGGTTGAACTGGAGCCTGCGGATATTGATATACCGGAGTTTGCGGATACTGGTAGTAAGGCATTGTCGGCTGTGCATATTGTGCTGTTTGAGGTGCGGCTTGTGCAACTCCAGGTGCTATAACAGATGGGTTGTGTACATCAATTTTAACCGCATTGTAACTTTGAGGCTGTTGAGGTTGAATAGCCTGCATGTAAGGGTTGGGGAGATTTGGAATTTGCATCATCTTATCTTTTCCTTTCAATAAATAATTTTGTCTTATTCCTATTCTACTGTTTAAATAATCCTGAAGAAAATAAATTGCTAAATCTAAAGATATTTTTAATAATTCTTAACATAATAATATCAAAAACATTAAGACGTGGGCGTTTCGGCTGGTAAAAAATTTACAATACACTTAATATATTATACTATTTTGTATGTTGCAGAGTATTTATGATATTATATTAGGTGAGTTGTATATAGTTTAAGACATAAATTACGAGGCCGGTTTTTATGATACTTAATAAAAAAGAAACAAAATCAATCCGTTCAGCTTTTGGGAAAACCCTTGAAGCCTTGGGGCATACAAATCCTAATATTGTGGTTATGGATGCAGACTTGGCATGCTCAACGCAAACTCAGTTTTTTGCAAAGTCATTTCCGGAAAGATTTTTTGACTGCGGCATTGCCGAACAGGATATGATTGCTACGGCGGCAGGTCTTGCCTCGGCCGGTAAAATTCCGTTTGTTGCAAGTTTTGCAATGTTTGTAACCGGCCGCACATATGATCAGATTAGGAATTCAGTTTGTTATCCGGAATTCAATGTGAAAATTGTGGGTACACATGGCGGTGTGACTGTCGGTGAAGACGGCGCAAGCCATCAGGCTTTGGAAGATGTTTCTCTGATGCGCGGGCTTCCGCATATGTCTGTAATTGTTCCAGCTGATTGCAGAGAGTGTGAGCAGGTTATTAAATATGCAGCTGAAAATTACGGGCCAATGTATATTCGTATTCCGCGAACTAATGTGTGTGATATCTTTGATGATAACTATAAATTTGAATTTAGCAAAGCAAAAATTATTTCAGAAGGTAGTGACGCTGTTGTAATTACAAACGGCGAAACTTTGGCGGAAACAATTCTTGCAGGCGAACTTCTTAAACAACAAGGGTATTCTATTCGGATTGTTCATGCTCCGGTTGTCAAACCGCTGGATGATGTTACAATAATAGAAAGTGCAGAAAAAACAGGTTTTGTGATAACTGTTGAAAATCACTCAATAATCGGAGGGCTTGGAAGTGCGGTATGCGAACTTTTGAGTGAGTATGCTCCGGTAAAAGTTAAAAGAATCGGTGTGAACGACCGGTTCGGTCAAAGCGGAAAATGGGATTTCCTTCTTGATTACTATGGTTTGTCTGCTGATAAGCTTGCTAAATCAATCAAAGAAGAAATTGACAAGCACCGTAGAAGAAAATAGAGGAATTAAGGTTTAATGATACAATTCAGGTCAGTTACAAAAAAATATAAAAATGATAACTACGCATTAAAAAACATTAATCTTGATATAATGTCAGGAGAGTTTGTGTTTATTGTTGGAGCTTCCGGAGCCGGAAAATCAACATTAATGAAACTTTTGTACAATGAGGAGCGCCCGACAAGCGGAACTGTTACTATCGGCGGAATAAATATTGCAAATCTTTCAAACGACAAAGTTCCAAATCTGCGACGTTGTATGGGAATTGTTTTCCAGGATTACAAACTCCTTCAAAACCAAAGTGTTTTTGATAATGTTGCGTACGTTATCAGAACGCTTGGGATAAGTTCAAGAGAAATTAACGCACGTGTCACGGGAGCTTTAAAAATCGTAGGCCTGCATGAGAAAATGCGCGCAACGCCAGCGGAGCTTTCTGGCGGTGAACAGCAAAGAGTAGGGATTGCAAGGGCTATTGTTAATGGACCGCCGCTTCTGATTGCTGATGAACCTACAGGCAATCTTGATCCTAAAAATTCTCTTGAAATTATGCAGATTTTAGACCAGATTAATCAGAGAGGAATTACTGTTATTGTTTCAACCCATGATAACGCAATGGTGGACTATTTTAGGAAACGCGTAATTACTCTTGATAAAGGGGAAATTGTAAGGGATATACAAGCAGGTACTTATGAATGATCAAAAACTTAAAATAAAGAAAAAGGTTAAAAAACACATTCCGAAAGACTGGTTATGCGAACTTAGAATTCTATACAGACTTTCTATGGAAACATTTAATGATATACGAAGAACTGGAATTGTAAATATTGTAATTATAACGACAATGGCTGCAATATTAACTATTTTTGGAACTTTTTTCAGAACAGCAATGTCTATTTCGTCTTTCGCGCATGAATTGGGTAATGTGCTGGAAATTTCAGTTTACCTTAAGTCCGGTGCTGATACAAATACTGTAAAAAACCGAATTAAAGACTTTGAATATGTTGAAAGCGTAAAAATTATTCCAAAAGACGTTTCCTGGTCAAACTTAAAAAGGGAAATGAACTTACCGGATATTTCAAACCCGCTTCCTGACACGCTTCACGTTAAGGTTGACAAACCTGAAAATATTGATGTAGTTTTTAACAATATAAAAGGGCTGACCTCGGTTGAAGATATGAGTTACGCTCAGGATTTGGCAAAGCGAATACAGATGCTTAACCATGTTGTAAATACCATAACTGTTTTTGTTGTTATAATTATGGCGCTGCTGACAATTACAATCATTAATAACACCATCCAGCTTGTAATTCAATCCAGAAAAGACGAAATTGAAATTATGCGTCTTATGGGCGTAAGCAACTGGTACATTCGCTTCCCGCTGATTATGCAAGGTGCTGTGTACGGATTCACAGGCTCACTTCTGGCGTTGATTCCTTTGAACTTTGTTCAAAACGGACTGATAAATGTGCACCAGTTTTTCATGGTTCCATCACCGGTTTATGCACAAAATGTTGTTATAATTATAATGTTTGCAATGGGAACTCTCTTTGGAGCAGGCGGAAGTTTCTTGTGTATTAAAAAGCACCTGCAAGTGTAAGATTTATGAAAAATAGTAACATCTTATTAATAACTGAAAATTCGGCAGTATGGAAAAATTTGCAAGAAAAGCTTATGCTTGTGAGAACTGGCGATAAAATAAAAATAATCGATTTTGCGCAAGCGTTTTCGGCTCTTGAGACAGAAAAACCATCAATTATATTTATATGTCTGGAAGAAAAATCTGCCATTTTGAAAATTATAGAATTTGTTAAAGAAAATTTGCCGAACTCTATTTTGATACTAGGCGTTGAAAATTATAATACTGATTTTATAATCTCAATGTATGATGCTGGCGCAGCTGATTATGTTTTGAAAGATTCAAAGCCTGCTGATATCTTAATAAAAACAGTTAATGCTTTAAAAGTTGTTTCAGAAAGAGAAAGTGCATTAATAAATAAAAAACTTCTTGAAGATTTAGATGGGATTTCAGCAGAAGACGGTTTTTATACAGAAAAGTTCGCAAACGAACTTATGGATAACCTTTTGAATACCGGCATGCCATCTTCGTTTTTAATTGTAACTTATGACGAATTGGACAGAGCTATGTTTGACTTTGAAAAGCTTTCTGATTCAATCCGCAGCTCAATAAGAAATCGTGACATCGTTGTAAAACTCAGAAACGGTAAATTTTATATTTTGCTTGAAGATACTGAGATTAAAGGTGCTGAAATTGTTTTTGAAAAAATAAAAAAGACTTTAAACGGCGCCTTTAGAATAAAAGCCGGGCTATGTGAAGTTTCGGGAAAATCTTTTCAGGAGCTTGAGCAAAAGACCACTGTCGCCTTAACTGATGCAATGCTGGGCGCTAATGATTATGTAATTTATCAGGAGAAAGCACTGCTCGAAGAAGAAGATTGGACCTTAGAGCCTGAAAATACTCAAAAAGATTTTAAATTATTCAAACAACTTTTTGTAAAGAAGATGGAAAATGTCATTACTCCGGTTTTTTATAAATTGCAAAATACTTATGACGGAACTCTTTCTGATACAAAAATTGAGCAATATACGGATGAAAACAGGTGTATATTTCATCTTAGAAGCCCAAAACAAACAAGCCGTCTGACAATTGTTTATCCCGGTTTTGCAAAAGTTGTTATATATATTACGCACAGCGGACTTGACAGCCCTGAAAATAAAGAATACTCAATTCCGCTAAAAGACCTTACAGAGTTGCTGCTAACTGCGTTAACCGAAGATTTTATAAAAGATTATAAAAGCTGTATAGATAGTTAAGGAGAGATTTATGAACGTATTAACCCCTGAAAATTCATTATTGCTGGTTATCGATGTGCAGGAAAAACTTGTTAATGCACTTGATAAAGATATTATTGTAAAACGAGTTTCAAACCTTGTAAAATCAGCAAGACTGTTAAATATTCCGGTTGTTGCCACTGAGCAATATCCAAAAGGTCTTGGTGCAACTGTTGAGGCCGTAAGTTTAGAATTTCCCGAAGATACACCGGTTTTTGAGAAAACTTCTTTTAATGCTCTTGAAGCAGACGGAGTTCTCGCAAAAATAAAAGCTTTTAATAAAAAGCAGGTTGTAATTTGCGGAATTGAAACACATATTTGTGTTCATCAAACAGCAGCAGCGCTCCTTAGAGAAGGTTATGAGGTTTATGTAGCTAAAGATGCATGTGCAAGCCGCAGTAAATATGAATTTAAACAGGGAATAGAACTTATGGCTTCAAACGGAGTAAAAGTTTCGTGTGTTGAAATTGTTTTATTTGAATGGCTTAAAACAGCAAAAAATCCTTGTTTTAAAGAAATTCAGGCTTTGATTAAATAATTAGAAACTCGTTTTTCATAGTATAAAAAATAAAAAAGATTTTTCGCTGTCGTTCAGAATGACACAGAAGTGAAGAATCTTTTTTATTTTCTGTAAATTTCCTCAATCATTGTTGTGTCGTATAACCGTTATCCTCAACCGGATTACAGACATCTTTTGAATAGCCGAGATATACTTGTTTATCATTACCTTTTATTAGAAAAACAAACAAGTCATGCCCCCATTTGTTTGGTTTTTTATGCCCATTTATATCAACAAGAAATATTTTTGTGTACATATAAGATGCATTAAAGTATGTTACTATAATAGAGCCGTCGCTTAAAACATAAGCTGTATTTTTATTTAAAATGTTATTCTCCCAAAAACCGGAACAACCTGAAGTTTCAATTTCCTGTCCTCCAGGTTGTTCTTTATAAATAGTATCTACTCCTTTATATTTTGGGATGCATCCTTTTTTATAGGCATTGTTTTCACATTTTTGGATGACGTTTAATGTTTTCAAAAATAATTCTGTAAATTCAACACACTGTGAGTTGTGTGTGTATTGATCAGGAGCATTGTCCTCAGTATAATAACAATCGAAAACAGCTCCATTTTCGGCATAAACTTTTAGCAGTGCATTTGAATATGTATTATAAACTTTTTTAAACTGCTGTTTTAGAATGAAATTGTTTGCCCGATTTATAAGCGATGGCAGAGTCATTACTGTTACAATTCCGATAATGCCGAGTGTAATCAAAACTTCAGCCATAGTGAAGCCAGTTAATCTTTTCATAAATACTCCTTATTAAGTTATAAAATTCTTTATAAATCATGAAAAATATTAAAATATCATGAAAATTATAACTTGTTTTAGAAATAAATGCAAGCAGAATATAATTAGATAATGGATATTCGAAATGATATAAAGTATTATATGGCGCGCGAAGCTGTTACTTTTAAGCAGCTAGCAGCAATGATGAGTGAGAAAACTGGTAAAAAATATACGATTAATACTCTTTCCGGAAAACTTATCCGTGAAAGCATTACACTTAAAGAAACTCTGCAAATTCTTGAACTTTTAGGATATAATATAAAAATTGAAAAGAATTAAAAATTTTGACGGATGTCTTGTTTGATTTGATTTTGAAGTTGTTCAAGCGATGAGAATTTCTTTTCCTGCCTGAGCATTTTCAGAAAACTAATCTCAATTTCTTCGCCGTAAATATCTTTGTCAAAGTTAAGAAGATGCGTTTCAAGCGAGCGGCTTGTTGAGTCTGAAACGGTCGGTCGGACTCCAAAATTAGTAATTCCTTTGTGTATTTCCCCTCCGACTTTGACCTTTGCTGCATATACGCCGAAAGGTAAATCGATTAATTCTGATGGATAAATCAAATTTGCAGTTCTAAAACCGATAGTTCTGCCGAGTTTTTGTCCTTCAATAACCTTACCTTTGATTGAGAATTCATATCCCAGCATTTTGTTTGCCTTTTCAAGCAGACCGTCAAAAAGAAAATCTCTGATGGCCGTGCTGCTTATTGTTTGAATTCCTGCCTTTTGAGGCGGGATTTTGAAGTATTGGTAACCGAATTTTTGCGCTTCTTGCTCCAATAATTTTGTATCACCGGATTTGTTGAAGCCAAAATTATGGTTCCAGCCTGTGGTTATTGCACTTGGCGTGAAATGTTTTACTAAAATATCTTTTAAATATTCTTCACCTGTCAATCCGGAAATACTTTCAAAATCTAATTCAAAAAGATAATCCACTCCTAGTTCTGCAATTTTTTCTTCTCTACCGGTGCGTGTTAGAATATATTTTGGGCAGACCCCGTAAAAATAACAGCACGGGTGATTTGAAAAAGTTATGACCGCAGACTGAGTATTGTTTTCTTTTGCAAAACTTACAGCCTGCTTTATTACAGCCTGATGCCCTTTATGCACCCCGTCAAAAAAACCGAGTGCTAATGATAAATTCGGAATTTTTTCTAGTTCTGAAAGTCTTTGCATGAGTTAATTAAATTATAATATAAATAAAGATGATTTCATTGATTCAATCAGGCAAGCCTGCGAGTTTTTAAAACTTAAATTCAACATTTTCGTCTTTTTTTCGTTTGATTAAATACGCAGCAACGATTGCCGTAAACGGTACGCACGCCAAAATTGCTATACTGCCTATTAATGCTGATAAAATTTCTGTTGAAACTTGATTTAAATTAAAGAATTTTTGTAAATCAATATTGCTTCCCAAAAGCACGAGCGGCAATGCGCTTCCCATATAAACTAATATCAGTGTATTTGACATTGTTCCGATGATGTCCCGGCCGACATTCATGCCAGACTTGAAAAGCTCAATAACACCTAAAGAAGTGTCTGTTTCGTGGATTTCGTTAATTGTACTTGCGATAGAAACAGAAGTGTCCATTAAAGCGCCTAACGCCGCAATTATCATTGAGGCAGATAAAATCCCTGTGAAACTTAAATCCGGACGGACTCCGTATAAAAATACATTTTCCTCACCTGCAAAACCTGTTAAATGAGCCATGTAAATTGCAAGCATTGAAAGACCGCCGGCAAAAATTAAGCTGAACATAGTACCTAAAATTGCAGAAGAGCTTTTTGCATTAAATCCGCCGACAAGATAAATTGTGATAACTGTACTCAACACCCCAATAATTATTGCTGAAATTATCGGGCAGAAACCGTTTAATATTAGAGGCACCATAACTGCAAGTATAAGCACAACTGTTGCGATTATGGAAATTAAGCTGAATAATCCTTTTTTTCGTCCAATAGCTATTAAAATTGCACAAAATATAGCCCCAAAAAACAAAATTGAATTATCTCTTTTTAAATCCGCAATAAAAAAGTTTGTACCGCCCGTTTCATCTTCTTCAAGGTGTAGAATTACTTTGTCACCTTTTTTTAGAGAAATATTGTAAGCCGGATTATCTGTTAAAAAATTAACAACTTGTTTCGTCTGATTTTTATATTCACCTGATAAAACTTTTACATCGACAATCTGCTGTGTATTTTGCTGGTTATCTTCTTCATCATTGTAAATATTTTGAATTGCTTCAACAATTCCGGTTTCAGAAGGCATAACCTTGTCTTCATTTGCAAATGCCGGCATAACCAATCCGGTTAAGATTATTACCAATAAAACTAAGAATTTTTTCATAAATATCCCCTTTTGTAAATAATTTTAGCATGAAAGTAATAATGTGATTATTCACGATGTTGAAAAAAAAATAATATATGTTATTATGTATAAGTAGATAATATAAGAGAAGGAGTTGTAGGTATGAAAAAGCAAGCTATGATTGAATTCCAGGGGGGGGGGGGCAGGTAAAAACACCCTGTTTAAAGGTTTATTAGACCTGAAAAATTTTAGATTTAATCGCAAAAAATATTATGGATTTACATTATCAGAAGTTTTAATAACACTAGTCATCATCGGAATTGTCGCATCAATGACCCTGCCTTCCCTAATCGGTAAATATCAGGAAAAACAGTGGAAAGTTGCCTATAAAAAAGCTTATTCAAGCATGTCACAGGCTTTTTTGCGTATGCAGGAGGATGGAGATTTTATTGACATAACTCCTCAACGGGTTAGTGGAGAGAATTATTATACTCCAGCTATTGGTGAAAATTTTAAAATCATATCAAAGTATTTTAATTCAGTAAAAACATGTTTTGACGGAAATGCTGATGAATGCTGGGTGTGTGATAGCGGTCAATCTGGGAAGTTTTCCTCTGCCGCACCGAATTGGCTTGGTTGCAGTAAGGCAAGTTATGCGTTTGTAGATTATTCCGGAATGGCCTGGTACCTTTATAGTAATCAGGAATTTCCTATACTTGTTGATGTAAACGGTAATAAAAATCCTAACAAGCTTGGTAAAGATAGATTTGTTCTAAGATTTGCCTCAAAAGAAAGTATGGATGGTGCTGAGGGCAATCCTATGAATAATGTAAACTACACAGGTAATATAGACAGAATTGCACCATGGTTTGATATAATAAATAAAAAGCGCTGGTGTCCAGATGGAAACTGTCTCTATAAAAGTTGGCTGTTAGAATAAATTCTTTTGTTCATTGATGTCGCGGTCATTGTAACCCAGGTGCCTGTATGTCGCGGGAGAAACCTTTCTTCCGCGCGGGGTACGCTGCAAAAGCCCTGCCTGTAAGAGAAACGGTTCACAAACATCTTCTATTGTTCTGACATCTTCCCCGATTGCAGCTGCAATTGTTTCAACTCCAACCGGCCCGCCATCGTATTTTTCAATGATAAGTTTTAAAAGGTTTCGATCAGTACTATCCAATCCATAGCCGTCGATTTTTAAAATATCCAGAGAATCATTTGCAACATCCTCTGTAATTTTTCCGTCATGTTTCACAAGTGCAAAGTCGCTTACCCGTTTTACAAGACGGTTTGCTATACGCGGAGTGCCACGGGAACGACGTGCGATTGCATGCGCTCCTTCTTCAGTAATTTCAATGTTTAAAATACCTGCAGTACGTGCAATTACTGCAGCAAGTTCGTCTTCCGTGTAAAATTCCAGCCTATGAATTATCCCGAATCTGTCGCGGAGAGGACCTGATAATTCTCCGGCTTTTGTAGTTGCACCAATGAGCGTAAATTTTGGAAGCGGAACGCGAAGAGTTTTTACGGTTTGGCTTTTCCCTGTCGTCATGTCAAGGAAAAAGTCTTCCATTGCCGGATAAAGAATTTCTTCAGCAACTTTATTCAACCGGTGAATTTCATCGATAAAAAGAATTTCGCCGCCTTTTAAAGACATTAAAATTCCGATAATATCACGCGGACGCTCTAGTGCCGGGGCAGAAGTTATTCTAATCGGAACACCCATTTGTTCTGCAATTACGCCTGCAAGGGTGGTTTTTCCAAGCCCGGGCGGGCCGTAAAACAAAAGATGGTCAAGCGGCTGTTCACGTTTTTTTGCCGCTGCAATCGTGATTTTTAAAGTTTCTTTCAGCGCACTTTGACCTATATATGTATCAAAAGATTTCGGGCGAATAGAATTTTCAAAATTCTTGTCGCATTCAATGCTTTCTGCCTTAATAACAGGGTTTTTGTGTGCGTTTATGTCCACGCGTTTGTGATTTTTCCCGAAATTGTCGTCTGAAATTATACTCATAATCTCCGTCTGCGTTTTGTATAATTTTTTTAATTGTTTATTTCTCAATTTCATGATAGCATAAAATTAACTTATGGGATAGAAGAAGAAGGAGAAGTTATGAAAGTTTCAGAACGTTTGGAAAAAATTCCTCCGTATTTGTTTGCGGAGATTGATAGAAAAATCGCAGAAGCTAAGGCAAAAGGTTTTGATATTATAAGTTTAGGTATCGGGGATCCTGATACACCGACTTTAGCGCCGGTTGTTGAAGAAATGCACAAGGCAATTGATAATCCTAAAAATCATGATTATCCGCCATATAACGGTACCGAGAAATTCCGAAAAGCCGCTTGCGATTGGATGAAAAGACGTTTTGGAGTTGAGTTGAACCCTGATACGGAAATGCTTGCAAATATTGGTTCAAAAGAAGCGATTGCGCATATTTTCTTTGCTTTTGTTGATAAAGGCGATTATACTTTAGTACCGGATCCGGGCTATCCGGTTTATCATAATGCGACAATTTTTGCAGGCGGTACACCATATGAAATGCCGCTTTTAGAAGAAAACGGTTTCCTGCCTGATTTTGATAAAATTCCCGAAGACATTGCAAGAAAATCAAAATTGATGTTTTTGAATTATCCAAATAATCCAACAAGCGCTGTTGCTGATTTGGATTTTTGGAAAAAAGCCGTAGATTTTTGTAAAAAATATGATATTTTGCTTTGTTCGGATATGGCGTATTCGGAAATGACATTTGACGGTTACAAAGCCCCTTCTGTTTTGCAGGTTGAAGGCGGAAAAGATGTTGCAATAGAGTTTTATTCTCATTCAAAATCTTACAATATGACGGGCTGGCGTGTCGGCTTTGTCTGCGGCAATGCTGATGCAGTGAAAGCTCTCGGAACAATTAAAAACAACATTGACAGCGGAACTTTTAAAGCAATTCAAGATGCAGCAGCAGCAGCGTTTACAGTAGACCAGTCTTTAATTGATAATTTAAACAAAATGTATCAAGAAAGACGCGACGCGGCTGAAAACGGTTTCCGCGAACTTGGATGGGACATTAAGCCTTCCAAAGCAACCTTTTATTTATGGCTTCCGGTTCCAAAAGGTATGACATCAGAAGAATTTGTGACAGTGATGCTTGAAAAAGCTCACGTTGTAGTTCCGCCCGGAAATGGTTATGGACGCTGCGGAGAAGGCTATTTCCGCGTTGCTTTGACTAAAGATATTGAAACTATTAAAAAAGCGATTCAACGCATGAAAGATGCCGGGATTCGGTATGCTTAGGCCGCGAATAAGTAAATGAGCGAATAAGTCTTTTGTAAAATAAATATTAGTAAAATCCAGCGATATCATAATACTGAAAAGAACTTATTCCCCTATTTACTTATTAACCTATTCACTTGCAAAAAAATCTCGTTGTACAAAATATAACCTTCATGATATAATCTCAGTATGGAATGTCCAAAATGCGGTTTAGAGATAGATGAAAAGACAACAGTCTGCCCCAATTGTAAAAAGGTGCTTAAGGTTGTCTGCCCTATCTGTAAAACTATAAACAAAACAAATACTTGTAAAAAATGCGGTTATGTTATTGTTACCAAATGTAATCGATGCGGTAAAGTTAACCAGACCGTCGATAAACAGTGCAAAAAATGCGGCTTTTCTCTAGAGCAGAGCGTAATACTCAACGAAGCAAACACCGATAATTTTGCCCTGATGACTCTGGATTTTCCAAATGTTAATGAACTTCGTAATTTGCTTGGTTCTGTCCAGCTTTTGAATAAATTTAAAATTAAGCTTGATAAAATTATTTATGATGTTACCAAATCTGCCGGGGTGCGGCGCCAGGTTGTAAATAATACTTATATTATAAGATTTGATAAAGATTACACCTTTAATAGCAGCGTTAATACGGCAATTACGACTGCAATTAAAATTCTTACTGAAATAACAAAAATGAATTACAAACTTACCAACAAGAAAAATGCCACGGTAAGATGTAACATGTTTTTGCTTAGAAGAAGCGTGAATGACAACCCTTATGATATTAAATCAGGATTTAATATCAGCATGGTTAAGCAAAGTGAAAATTTAAAACAAAGAGTTTTGAATACCTTTCAGGTTATTGCAGATAATTATGTTCAGGATTCGCTTGACAATATTTATCGCACAAGTCCTTTGAATTCGGTAATGGTCAAGGGTGAAATGGTAATGTTCCATGAAGTTGATGTTAACAGTCATATTCATATAAATTATGAAGACCTTGAAGACAAACCTGATGAAGATATTGAAATTCCAAACTTTGTTCAAAACATGCTTGTTGAGCAGGATAAACTTGACGGTGAAGCTTTGAGCAAACTTGAAAGTCCGACTGATCCTGATGCAATTTATGATATTGAAACTATTCATTTCAATGAAATTAAATGTGATTTTATCCGCACTGAAAATATTGAAGTGTTTTATCATGTTGTAAATAAGCTTTCAGAGCATCCCTATGGAATTTGTGCGATTAAAACCCCGCCACTTTATGTTCCATACTCCCTGAAAATTATTTCTACAATTGAAGAATTGGGAATTTATAAAAATATTATCAGCATTACTTGTTATGATGAGATGAAATATTCTCCATATTCTTTCTTTAGAGAGCTTGTTGCGGCAATATTTGAATATACGGTTTCGCAAAAACTCTTCAATACAAATGATTTTTCAATGTTCCGTTCAATTGACCCTGATAATCTTATTAAAGACTTAATAACTCTTAATGAACGCAGTATTACTAATAATTTAGATACCAGATCAACATATTTTGATATCTTCTTTACTTTGTTAAATGTAATTCCAAACACACTGATTTTTATTGAAAATTTCGATAAAATTGACCAAAGTTCTTATGATGTAATGAGGCTTCTTTTTGAGCAGTTTGAACGTTTGAAAATAAGTTATTTGATATCTTATGATAAAGATTTCTCTCTGCACAAAGATACATACTCGCTTTTATCTAAGCCTTATTACACTGAAATCGCTCTTAAACCTACATCTTTTGAAAAAATGATTGCCGAAAATAAAGAATATTACCGCAAAATTATGGATAGCTTTTATTTCCATAGAATAGCGAAATATTCTTACGGAAGTATATTATTTCTCGATATTGCTATACAATATCTGATTGAGTGTGGAGTTTTCTCTGCCAGTGATGACTGCATTGAGCTTGTAAGTCCAAAAACTATCATAATACCTTCAAGTTTGAATAAGCTGATGAAACGCAGACTAAATCTTCTTGAAGATGATCCTGATGCGATAAAATTCCTGGCAACTTGTGTTCTTTTAGGCACGCGTGTTGATCAGGAAACTATAAAGAGCCTTAAGTATGACGGCATAGATGAAATAATTGAAAAACTTGCTGATATGGGTTACATTTATTTCTGGAATAACTGCATGTATTTCCCGAATTATAATCTTCTCCGTGAGTGCCTTCTTTCGGTCTTAGATAAAAATGTTCTTCGCGAAATTGCTAAGGATTTGTTTGAAAAGGTTTTTGTTGATAACATGCCAAGTCCTACAAAAGCGTATTTATACGGCCTTTTGGAAGATTATAAATCCGAGTTTTTAGAGTGGGAAAATCTTGCAAAAATTAACCTATCTATGGGCGATTTTAATTCCTATGTAAACTGTGCAGATAAAATTCTTCAGCTTCTTGACAAAAATACAGATGAAGAAAAACAAGAAGAAATAGATAAATATAAACTTGATTTGTTTGAAAATATTTCTAACAATTTATACGAATATCTTCCTGATAAAACTACCGGTATCGCGGAAGCTACATTGTCACGTCTTGAAAGTGCCGGTGATGATGAAAAAGTTATAACTTTATGCAGCAAAATGATTCAAGGATGCCTTGCGAGCGGAAATTATCTTCATGCACTTGAGTTGACTCACAAAATCCTATCAAGAATTCAAAGTTCTTCAATAGATCCTTCCGCACCTGACTTCAATAAGTATTTCTTCCTTATGACGCTCATCCATGTTGAAATTCTTTTCAATATCGGCGCTTGGGAGGATTGTATTGATATAGGTTATAAGGTTCTAAGCGTTGTCAATCAAAATAATCTGGATAAGTTAAGGCCGGATTACCTTTCAAAAGAGCAGTTTGAAAAAATTATTATTGATGCTGTAGGGTTCGTTGCACTTTCAAATGTTCTTCAGTTAAAGGGTAATGTTCAGGAATTTTTGAACCTTGTGAAAGCGGACTTGCCGAAGCTTCCGCCGTCTTATGATATTTTTAATGCCTTACAGGATTTTATGCATGGAGCAAAGGCGTCTTACAGTCCAGTTATGGTTTCAGATAGCGATAAGTTCTCCGGAATTCTGTTCCACATCATGGAAGCATTTACCCGCAATCTAAACGATGCTAACGGATTTGCCGAAGAAATTTATGCAGCCAAGCAGCTTGCAAGATTTAATAAGCTTCACCAACTTGAACTTTTCTGTGATTTGCTTATCGGGCGGTCTTATATTCTTCTTGAATCTTACGATAAAGCTTCTTTGATAATCTACAAAATCATCAGGCAGACCGGCGACAACGGCATGAAAAATCTTACTTATGCAGCATGGCTTTTGATGAGCGATATGAATATTAAACAAGGTCGCTATACAGTTGCGTACGGAATTGTCAATAATTCCTTGATTCAGCTTGAAAAAGCCGATTCTTCAAACGAATATCTCTTAATGCTTTTCAAATACCAGATGTATAAACTTTTGATGTATAAGGGCCATGAAGATAAAGCGCAAATTTGTATTGCACAGTGCGGATATCTGGCTCAAAAACATGGTATCAACTTTAATTTTGATACGGATCCGTCGCATTATATTCCGCTTGTGGACCCGGATGATGAAAGCAATATGAATTTACCGCAGACCGGTGCTATTTCAGACGCCGGAGAAAGAGAGTAATAATGAAAGTTCTATTTGCATCTGCTGAAGTTGCACCGTTTTCAAAAGCCGGAGGTCTTGCTGACGTTGTCGGAAGCCTTCCGAAATATTTGGAAAAAGATGCTGAAATTGCAATTTTTACACCTCTGCATGGCCTGATTGACCAGAAAAAATTCGGCATAAAAGAGCTTGAAAATTCTGAGATGTGGCTAACCTTTAATGGCCGCGGGCATAAATTCCGACTTTTCATGACAAAACTTCCGGGTACAAATATAAATGTATTTTTTGTCCACAATGATTGGTATTTTACATGTTTTAAAGATGTATATCCAAAATGGCTTGACCCGGAGTATGAACATGAAAGATATATAGCATTTTCGCTTGCAACTATGGAGTATGCAAAACTCTTAAACTTCCGTGCTGATGTAATTCATGCGAATGATTGGCATACTGCTATGATTCCAGTGTATCTTCACAGCAATTACAGATATGATGATTTCTGGAAAAATACAAAAACAGTTTTTGAAATTCATAATCTTGCTTATCAGGGAGTTTGGTTTGAAAGTGTTTTGGATTTTGCCAATATGCGCAAGGATATTGTCTATAATGAATGGGGCGTAGAGCATTACGGACAAGTTAACTGGATGAAAGGTGCAATAAATAATTCAGACCGTGTTGTTGCTGTTTCTCCGACCTATGCAAGAGAAATCCTTACCGGTGAATACGGAGAAGGCATGGATTATACCCTTCGCGGCGCACAGCACAAACTTCGCGGAATTCTTAACGGCATAGATTATGATATTTTCAACCCGAAAACTGATAAACTGCTTGTTAAAAATTATGATGTAAAATCTTTGGATAAAAAAGAAGAAAATAAAAAATATATTTGCGAATATTTCGGATTAAAGTACAATCCGGAAAGACCGCTTTTTGTAATGATTTCGCGTCTTGTTGAACAAAAAGGTATTGATTTAATCAGAGGCGCTGAAAATGCTCTTCGTTCAATGGAAGCTGACTTTATATTTTTGGGTTCCGGAAATAAAGATTACGAAAATCTTTTTATCTGGCTTTCAAACAATTCTGAGAATATTCGCACTTTCGTGGGCTATAATGCTGAACTTGCAAATAGAATTTATGCAGCAAGTGATTTTTATTTAATGCCATCAAAATTTGAGCCATGCGGCCTTAGCCAGCTTATTGCGATGAGATACGGCTCATTGCCTGTAGTCAGAGCAACTGGCGGGCTTGAAGATACTGTAACAGGTTATCCTCTGGATAATTCTACAGGATTTAAATTCTGGGGATATGATTCAGGAGCCATGGTTGATGCAATAAATTGTGCAATGTCTGTATACAAAGATAAATATACCTTCAATGCAATGCGCAAATCCGCAATAGAAGCAGATTTTTCTTGGAAGAAGAGTTCTCAAGAGTATCTTAAAATGTATAAAGAACTTGTAAGTTAAGTATAAATATAGGAAGAAAGGGATAGAAGCTATGAAAAAGCAGACTATGATTGATTTTATGGGGGGGGGGGGTACCTGCAAATAGTTCTCCTGTAAGGTTTTTGACCGGTTTTACCTTAGCGGAAGTGCTAATTACACTTGGTATAATCGGGATTGTGGCAGCAATGACCCTGCCAAGCGTCATTGGCAAGTACCAGAAAAAAGTAACTGTTGAGCGTTTAAAAAAGGTTTACACAAGTCTTTCTCAAGCTTTAATTTATTCAGTTAAAGATAATGATGAAATTTAATATTGGGATAGTAAATATTATGGTAATTATACTACCGAACGGTTTGTAGAGCGTTATCTTTCTCCATATTTAAATATGAATGCAGTGCCTCTGGATCCTGATTCTAAAGATCCCATATATGATAGATATCATTATACTCGTTACTATTTAGAGGATGGTACTGCGTTGTCTTTTAACCTGACTGAAGCTTTGAAAATAGAAGTTGATCTTAATGGTGATAAAGGACCCAATAAATATGGACGTGACAGATTTATATATTATTTGTGTTTCAAGAAAATGGATTACTTCAATTATGGTGCCGGAACAGTTCTATTTAATATCCCAAAAGCAGGCTTATATCCGGATGGATATGGTGTGAAAAACAGAAATGGTTTATTAAATGAACATAATCGCGGGTGTAATTCTAATAATGACCAATCCTGCAATGGCGCATTTTGCACAGGGTTAATAATGTTTGATGGGTGGGAGATAAAAGATGATTATAACTGGTAATTAAATCTCCCGTCTTCCTTCAATGGCTTTTGCAATTGTGATTTCGTCTGCGTATTCCAAATCAGCACCAACGGGAAGGCCAAATGCAATTCTTGAGATTGTAATTCCAAAAGGTTTTATCAATTTTGTAAGATAAAGACTTGTTGCTTCGCCTTCTACAGAGGGCGGAAGCGCAAGTATGACTTCTTTAACCTCGTCTGAGGCAAGCCTGTTCAAAAGCTCTTTTATTCTTATATCATCCGCACCAATACCGTCCATCGGTGAAATCAACCCTTGCAAAACATGATACAAACCTTTGAACTCGTTTGTTTTTTCAATTGCGATGAGGTCTTTTGTTTCTGCCACAACACAGATAATTGAGCGGTCGCGTTTGGGGTTTGTGCAAATTTCACAAGGACTTGATGATGAAAGATTAAAACAAACTTCACAAGTCCTTGTATTTCTTTTTGCTTCAAGAATAGCCTGAGCGAACTTTTGGACTTCGCTTTCAGGCATTCTCAGCATATAAAACGCCATTCTTTGAGCAGATTTTGGCCCGACAGAGGGGAACTTTTGAAAATGCTCAATCAGCGTTGCTATTGATTTTGGATAAATCATCTTAGAATAATCCCGGGATGTTAATTCCGCCTGTTAAAGCCTTCATTTTGTCTTCCATTATTTTAGAAGCTTTTTCACCAGCTTGTTTCATTGCAGTGGAAATAACATCTTCTAAAGTTTCTGTATCAAGGCTTGTAGCTTGAGAAGAAAGTTTGATATTTTTAAATTTACCTTGTCCGTCAAAAGTTACAACAACAGTTCCGCTTCCTGCTTCACCTGTAACTTCTACATTTGCAAGCTCTTCCTGAGTTGTTTTCATTTTTTGCTGCAAGTTTTGAGCCTGCTTCATCATTTGCATAATATTCATATCTTATATCCTCCATTAAGTCTGTCTTCTATTTTTATTAATTTTATTATATAATAAAATTATGCAAAAGTGCACTTATGTTTCAGAATCTTTAAAAAACGGCAGACTAATGCGTTGGACAATAATGCCATTAAAGGTTTATATTGCACCAATGAAATTTTATTCAAAAGCCGGCGAAGACTACAAATACAGAGGGCTTGTGAGGCGCGCGCTAGATGAGTGGCAGGCTGCTACAAAAGGTAAAATTTCTTTTCGGATTGTCGAAACCCTGCTGGATTCAAATATAAATATTGAGTGGAAAAGGGTTGAGCGAAAAGCTTTAGGTTATTGTAATTTCTCTTTTGATGCTTCTCACAGGTTGTATGGTGCGGAGGTTTCGATAGGCTTAACCGAGGGGAAAGTGCATGCGGATTACATGGATGAAAACGAGGTGTACCACACAATTCTTCATGAAATTGGTCATGCTGTTGGATTAGGACACAGTCCGAATAAAAAAGATATCATGTACACTCCGCATCAGCGCGGGGTTAACAAAGTCTCATCAGGGGATGTCTTGACTGTAAATTGGCTTTACAGATTGCCGCAAGGCGCAACAGTTGCTGAGGTTGCTTCAAGATATCAGACTGGCGGAAGCGATATTGACGAAATTATTGCAAAAGTCATGGAAGGAAAGGCTGAAAGTGAGTTTGAACGGGTTAAGAAATCTGTCAACAATGCGCCAAACCGTGATTTGCTAGAAGAACAAGAAAATATTGCAAACCTTAAAAAATATAATCTTGCTCTGCAAAACTTGCAGATTTCGCCGGATATGCGCAAATTTTTCCTTAACAATAACCGCAAAAAGTGACACAATTATTTTTTCGTGTATAATGTATATGTTAAATGAAATTTTTATAGGGATATAAGATATGACAATTCAAGATTGGTTTGAAAAACGTAAAGAAGCTCAAATTCAACGAAGGGCGCTTGAAGCCAGAGCGGAAGTTGAAAAAAATCCTGACCTTTGGACAAAATGTGTTCATTGCGACGCACAGCTTTTGAAAGAAGATTTAGCCGCAAATCAAATGGTGTGTCCGGTGTGTGATTATCATTTCAGGATAAATGCAAGAACAAGAATTGAACAGCTTTTTGATGAGGGCAGTTTTGAAGAACTGTTTTCGGAAATCCGCCCGACTGACCCGCTTGAATTTGTTGATACAGAAAGTTACAAAGACAGAATAGAAAGAGCGCATGCAAAAACCGGACTTAATGATGCGGTTGTAACAGGGCTTGCAAAAATCAAAGGACACAAAATCGCAGCAGCAATCATGGATTTTGATTTTATGGGCGGCTCAATGGGCTCTGTTGTCGGTGAAAAAGTTACAAGAATAATTGAAAAAGCAATCGAATTAAGACTTCCCGTTCTTGCTATTACCTCCTCAGGCGGAGCAAGAATGCAGGAAAGCGCATTAAGCTTAATGCAGATGGCGAAAACTTCTTGTGCAGTTTCACGCCTTGATGATGAAGGTCTTTTATATATAAATTTATTAACAGAACCGACTTTCGGCGGGGTTACTGCAAGTTTTGGCATGCTGGGTGATATTATCATTGCAGAGCAAGGCGCAAGAATTGGTTTTGCAGGCCGCCGCGTAATCGAGCAGACTATCAGACAAAAGCTGCCGTCTGATTTCCAGACTGCCGAATATTTGCTCAAATACGGACAGGTTGATGTTGTTGCACAGCGTAAAGATTTACCGGAAATTCTCGGCAATCTCCTTGCAATGCACGAACCGGCTCTGAAATAAGCCAATTAGTTAATTAGATGATTTTTAAAAGAGGTAGAAGATGACAGTTTTGGATTTTGAAAAACCGATTACGGAAATTCAAGAAAAAATCGATGAACTAAAGAAAATAAGTTTGGAGTCCGGCATGGATTTAAATAAAGAAATTGAAACATTTGAACAGCAGGCAGAAGATTACAAAAAAGATTTGTATTCAAATCTTAAGCCGTCGCAAAAATTGCAGATTGCAAGACATCCGGAAAGACCAAATTTTTTGGATTACATAACTCACATGTGCGAAGATTTTATTGAACTTCACGGCGACCATGAAGGCATGGATGACCGCGCTATTATCGGCGGTTTAGCAAAAATTGACGGCAAACCTGTGATGATAATCGGTACGATGAAAGGTAAATCCACAAAAGAAAATCTTGAATACAATTTTGGTATGCCGCAGCCGCAGGGGTACAGAAAGGCATTACGGCTTTTCAAACATGCTGACAAATTCAATATTCCGATTGTGACAATAATCGATACTCCCGGCGCATATCCGGGTATCAGTGCAGAAGAAACAAACCAAGGTGGTGCAATTGCAGTGAATTTGCGTGAAATGGCTAAATTAAAAGTTCCGGTTATTGCTGTAATTTCAGGCGAAGGCTGCTCAGGCGGTGCGTTGGGACTTGCTGTTGCAAACAAAGTTTTCTTACTTGAACATGCTTATTATACTGTAATTTCACCGGAAGGCTGCGCTTCAATTCTCTGGCGTGACGCTTCAAAGGCAAGTGAGGCTGCTGATGCTTTAAAAATAACAGCACCAGATTTGATGAAGTTTGATATTATTGACGGGGCAATAAAAGAACCGCTTGGCGGCGCTCATCATGATTATCAGGCAATGGCTGACGAATTGAAAAAAACTATTCTGGAAAGCCTTTATGAATTATCAAAAATGTCAGGTGAAGAGCTAAAAAAATCCCGTTACGAAAAATTCCGTAAAATGGGTGCTTTTTTGGAGTAAAAATGGCTGAGAATTATTTAGAAATTCAAATTAAAATAAATCCTGAAATGGCAGATATTGTATCAGAGATTTGTTTTGAAAATTTGCTCTGCGAAGGTGTTGTGCTTGCAGAAGAAACTTATAAAGACTTAGAAATGGTTGCCACAACAGAAGGGACATTAAAAGTATTTATTTCAAAAGGGTTTGATAACTTTAGGGGCGAAGCTGTTCAGGTCATTGTTGCAGATATTTTAAAGGAACAGCGTGAACTTCTCAAAACCCGTGGTTTTTCAGACGAGGAGCTTGGAAGCTGGGAGTTTACTCTTACAGAAAAGCCGAATGAAGACTGGTCAAAAAAATGGAAAGAGAAATGGGATGTAACCCATGTTTCAGACAGAATTACCGTTGTGCCTGACTGGCTTGAATATACGCCGCATCGCGAAGATGAAGTTATAATCCGTCTTGAGCCCGGATGTGCTTTTGGAACCGGAACGCATCAGACAACTCAATTGTGTATGAAAGCAATTGAAAAGTACATGCCAAAATGCGCTAAAATGGCTGATATCGGAACAGGAAGCGGGATTTTAGCAATTTGTGCTGCTAAATTTGGGGCAAAAGAAGTCTACGGCTGTGACAATGATCCGACAGTAATTGATGTTGCAAAAGAAAACGCACAAAAAAATGGTGTGGGCATATACCCTCCCCTTGAGGGAGGGTCGAAATCTATGATTTCGGGGTGGGGTAATGCCTCAGTTTCAAATTGTCGTTTTGAACTCAACACTGCTGACAAAATTACAGAAAAATACGATTTTATCTGCGCCAATATTCTTCACAACGTCCTTGCCGAAATCATGGGCGATTTGAAGGCGATTATGAATGATGGCGCAATGATGGTTTTATCCGGAATTCTTGACGAAAAAAAGCCAGTCGTGCTTGAGGCTATTCGAAAATACAACCTGAAACTGCTGCAAGAAATGCATCAGGAGCAATGGGTTGCGTTGGTTGTTAGAAAGGAAATTTAAAAATGTCTAAAACAGCAATTATAATACCTGCAAGGTACGGTTCAAGCAGACTTGAAGGCAAGCCTCTTTTGAAGGTTGCAGGAAAACCTGTTATTCAATGGGTTTATGAAAAGGCTAAGCAGGCAAAACTTGCTGATATGATTATTGTTGCAACTGATGATGAAAGAATTTTTAACGCGGTTAAGGAATTCGGCGGAGATGCTGAAATGACATCAAAAGACCACAAATGCGGTTCCGACAGAATTTGCGAAGTTGTTGACCGCCATCCTGAAATTTCTTTTGTTGTGAATCTTCAAGGCGACGAACCTCTGATTGAGCCTTCTGCCATTGATGACGTTGCAAGAAATGTTCAAGAAGATGAAAATGCTGACATTTCGACGCTCATTAGGGTTTTGAAAGACGAAAATGAAATTAATAATCCGAATTTGGTTAAATGTGTTATTGATAACAGTGGCTATGCGCTTTATTTTTCTCGCTCGAAAATTCCATTTGAAAGAAATCCTATTTCAGGAAATTTTTACGGACATTTGGGAATTTACGGCTACAAGCGCGCGGCTTTAATAAAAATGACATCATTGCCGCAAACTCCGCTTGAAAAAACAGAAAGTCTTGAGCAGTTGCGTGCGCTTGAAAACGGTATGAAAATAAAAACTTCTGTTGTAGATTTTATACCTGTTGGAATTGATACTGCCGAGGATTTAGAAAAATTTAAAAAAATAGTTGAGGCGCGGCTGTAATTTTTAATCCTCATTAAAAAAATATTTTGGATTTACGCTAAAAAGTTCAGAAAGTTTAAGGAGCATTTTTAAGCTGACTTTTTCTTTCAGATTTTCTACCCTGCTTATGAATTCTCTGGAACAGTTAAGTTTTTCTGCAAGTTCTTCCTGGGAAAACTTAGCTTCTTTACGGAGCTTTTTTATATTGGAAGATATTATTGTGTGATACATTACTTCATATTCTTGCATAATTTAATTTTCTTGTATTATGATAGATATGCTATGAAGTAATACATCACATTTAAGGGAGTATGGTATGAATAAGTCTTATTGTTTTACATTGGCAGAAGTTTTGATAACACTCGCTATTATTGGAATTATCACGGCAGTGACCTTACCCGGTTTGATAAGCAAAGTTGACTTATATGTAAGAAAGCAACAGTTTAAAAAAGTCTACAGCACCTTGACAAATACATTGGATCGCTCATTTGCAGACAATGACGGTTACTATTATGAGTGCTACTATGGGGAAAAGACTGGTGTCACTGGCTCTTGTGTTAAATATGATGATTTTGGTAACTGCCAGCAATATGAAGGAACATTCGGTTATGATAAGAATAGTGAATGCATGAGGATGTTTGAAGCTTGGAAACATACACTTCATATATTAAAGGCATGTGATAATCAGGCTCTTTTTAATGGTTGTATTTCATCGGAGATGAAAGGTACTGATACAATACTTAAAGATGCTAATCCAGATATGTCCATTGATGAGATAAACTCCAAGGTCGCTGGTTGTGCAAATTTTAAAGAAGAAGCTATAAAAAATAAAAATACGGCTTGGGTACTTAATGACGGTTCAATAATCGGGTTTTATAATTCTTTACCTACAAAATTGTTTTGGGTAGATATAAATGGTTTGAAGCGGCCAAATAAGTGGGGATATGATATTTTTGCGTTTAGATTGGTCGGCAATGGTAAATATGTTAAAGTCGACCCTTCAGCAACAAATCCAACTTGTGCTCCTGTTGAAAAAGGGGGTTACTCTGCTAAACAAATGATGGATTTGATATATCGTAAATAAGAGGATTATATATAGAAAATTCCTATATACTTTTTGAGCTAATATTCAGTTTAATTTAAAAAAGTACTTGCTTTTTTTCGTAAATTAGGTTAATATATCGTTATAAAAATTTAAAAAAGTATATATTTTGTAATATTATATATGTTTTTATTGAGGTGTTAGATTTTATTTAAGTAAGGAAAAGAAAAAATTATGACTGAAAATGCCGAATTGCAAAATGAAACAGAAGATCGTCAAAGGATTTTACTTGCAGATGACGAGGCCAGTATCAGACGCATTTTGGAAACACGTTTGAAAATGGCAGGCTACGATGTTTATACAGCAGCAGATGGTGAAGAAGCCGTGGCCGCATTTAATAAATATAATCCGGATTTAGTTGTTTTGGATGTTATGATGCCGAAAATGGATGGTTACGGTGTAACCCGTGAAATTAGACGAACTGCTGATGTTCCAATTATCATTCTGACAGCTCTTGGTGATGTTTCAGAAAGGATTACAGGACTGGAACTGGGTGCAGATGATTACGTTATTAAGCCGTTTTCGCCGAAAGAACTTGAAGCCCGTGTAAAAGCTGTTTTAAGACGTACCAATAACCGCGAAACAGTTACACCTTCAGGAAAAGTAACTAAAAATGTCATTACAACCGGCAATATAAAAATTGATACAGCCCGTCGGCAAGTTTTCCGTAAGAATGAAAGAATTCGTTTGACAGGAATGGAATTCAGTCTGCTTGAACTTCTTGTTAATAACTCAGGTCAGGCATTTTCAAGAAATGAAATATTACAGCATGTTTGGGCTTATCCGCCGGATCATCGTATAGATACCCGAGTTGTTGATGTTCATATTTCGCGGCTTCGTTCAAAACTTGAAACGGATCCGGCTAATCCGGAATTAATTCTTACTGCACGCGGTATTGGTTACATGTTTCAAAGAATAAGTTAAAATTTTCTGCATCATATAATTTAATGAAAAGGCTCCTTTTTAAAGGAGCTTTTTTAATACTTTCTGTATAAAATTTCTTTCTAAAAGTTCTAGACAAAAAATATTTTCATGTTATTATAAAAAAGTACTCAATTGATGGCGCCTGTCGTCAAGCGGTTAAGACCTCGGATTGTGGTTCCGATATGCATGGGTTCGAATCCCATCAGGCGCCCATTTACAAAAACGACCTCAAAAGAGGCCTTTTTTATTGTCATATTGCGGTTTTCGAGAGTTCGAGCAAATTAAAATAGTTTTCTATTTCATAACATAATAATAAAAATTCTTTTGAGTAAAAAAGTTCGAGCAACGTCACTTCTGTTCACTGTTGCTAAAAATGGCGACTTGCTTCATCATAAAGTTTTGAATTCTTCCGGAGATTCCCAGATGGACAATGCTGCCATAGATGCTTTGCTAAAAACTGCGCCATTTGACCCTTTACCTGAAGGCTATAATGGTAAATCCATTGATATTCAGTTTACATTTGATTACAATGTATTAAAAAACAAGGCAAAATAAGCAAATTTTTATTTGTTCTGTTTTTACTTGTATATGCATAATAATTCTATAACATTTACTTCAAATATAAGATTTGTAAGCCGTTCGGCATTTGATTTGATTAAAAAAGGCGAACGTATCGGATATAAACATGATGAACCTAATTTGATGAAAGCTAAGGAATTTTATTCGGAACAAATCAGAACCTGCACAGGCGGCGGACTTGTAAATCCCCTGAAAGAAGCTGAAGGGTTTCATTTATGGGATGATTATCAAAACGAGTTAGATTTTCATGATATTTTAGTAAAAATGTTCAGGTTTGTAAAAAATCCTGAACATGGGCTTTTGCTTGGAGGGAAAGATTTAACAGGAAATCCATATTCAATGGAACAGTTTAGAAATTTGAAAAAAGCTTTTATACAAAGAGTTCCACAGCTTTCACTGTTTGAAAAACACTTGTATACATATTCAGAAACACATTATAAGTATTCGCTAGCTGATGATACATGGACTCTGTGTACAAATTACTGTAAAGACGCAAAATCAAAGCTTAACAGTGTTATAAGTGTTAATACATTAAAAAAATGTTTTGATAAGATTAAAATAGCAGATAACGACCGACTTTTTATAGGCAAAAAAGAAATTTTGAAAAAAGATTATCCGGAGTTCTGGGCAGAGAATTAACCGCATTTACGGATTTTATATTTTTGTTGTTAAGATAGAATTTCAGTATGACAATTCTTAAAATAAAAAGAGTTTATGATCAGCCAGAAAAATCGGATGGTATAAGAATTCTTGTTGACAGGCTTTGGCCGCGCGGTGTTTCTAAAATACGTGCCGATGTTAAATTTTGGTATAAAGATATTGCGCCATCTGCAAATCTTAGAGAATGGTTTAACCATGATGAAAAAAAGTTCAAAGAATTTTCTCATAAATATGATGAGGAATTAAAAAACAATATATATGTTGACAAAATCAGACGGATTTTAAACCGCAGAAATGTAACGCTCATTTACGCGGCTAAAGATGAGAAAATTAATCATGCGGCTGTGTTAAAGGAATATATTGAAGAAAATCAAAATTAAAAAATTTATGAACAGAGCTGTTTAATGTTTTTGTAAATTTCATAAGTCATTATGCAGTCATTTAAAGCTCTGTGGTGCCCTTTGGTACTGATATTAAAATGTTCTGCTACGGTTTTTAATCTATGGCTTGGAAGATAGGTCATATATTTTCTTGAAAGTCGCATTGTGTCTAATTTTTGATTAAAAAACTCTTTTTTAAAGTGTTTAAAAAGATTGTGTCTTATAAAACGCAGGTCAAAACTTATATTATGACCGAGCAGAACATCTTGCGAGACAAATTCCATAAATTCCGGCAAAACTGATTTTATATCAGGTGCATTTTCAACCATTTCGTTTGATATACCGGTAAGATTTTTAATAAATGAATTTATATGACCGCTAGGTTTGACAAGTGAGGAGAATTTGTCAGTAATAATCCCATTTCTAACACGGATTGCAGAAAGTTCAATAATTTCGTTTTTTTCGCATGATAATCCGGTTGTTTCAATATCAATTACTGTAAAATTTTCTATAAAATCAAGATTATCAGTGCTCAACAAATTTTTGTCCATAATAATATCATAATACTATTAATATATTATTTTTTCCAGGGATGCGCTTTCAGCTTCAGGAATTTTTATTCTAAGATAATTTTCAAAGTTTTCAAGTGTTTTGCGAAGTTTTTTACTAAAGAATATACTTTGATGAGCTTCTTTTTTCATTGATTGATACTCTTTTTCGCTAAGCTGGTAAGTGAAGGAATCAATTTTTCCGTTTTTACGCATATTAATTGCTTTGTTTTGTATTGGAGTTACGATAAAGCATATTTTTTCTCTCAAACTAAGTTTTGGAAAACTTTTAGTCTTAACTTCAATTGACTTTTTCGGAAACGTTTTTGCATTTACTGTAAAAGAATCTGAATTTTGCATTGCAATTTCATTTATAAAATTGATAAATTTCCAATCGCCATGCTTACAACAATGAATTGGTTTCGTGACATGGTGACCGATGTGGGAATATAGATTACCTGCAAATTTTGTGTTATCTGTTTTTTGATATTGATTAAGCTGCATATAAACTCCTTGTCAATATCTAAAACTGCAAGATAATTTTTTTTGCTATTATAAATAAAAAATTTTACATAATATGTTAGCCAATTACAGATTGAGTTTTCAAGTAAAACTGACTCCTGTCAAGCTGGTTAAAGTCAGTTATAACTTCACCGACAGAAGGCATGTTTTCATAAAGTTCAACCGGTTCCATCGAGGCCATCGCAATAATTTTCCCGATACCGGCATTTTCGGCAGCATTAATTCCTGATATTGCATCTTCAACCACAATACAGTCTTTCGGGTCAAGTCCGAGATTTTGCGCAGCTATTAGATAAATATCAGGAGCCGGTTTCCCCGGAATTTTGCCGTTTGCATAAACTATTTTATCTATATCAAACCATTTTTTTAGATTAAACTGTTCAATATAAAATTCGACATTTTCAATTCCTGACATTGTTGCAATTGTGTGAGGAATATTATTTTCACAAAGAAAATCCAAAAAATCTTCAGCATGAGGCGCAAGTTTGAGATTTTCTCCATCTTTCCTGCACATCTCGCGGTAAACTGCTTCCTTTTCCAACCCGAGCTTTTCGACCAATTCCGGGTCAGGTTTTTTACCGATTGCGTAAGCTATGATATCTTCATTTGTTCTACCGAACATATAATCACGCATTTCCTCATCAGTGAAAGGGGTTCCTCTAAGCTTTTTTGAATACTCGCGCCATGCTTCAAGATGTTTCTCGGAGTCAAAAAGCAATGTTCCGTTAAAATCGAAAATTATTCCTTTGTATTTCATAATGTCCCTTATTATTTTATTCAATTTTATTTTCCATTAGCTTATTATAGATTTGAAGATACGCTTCGGCATCTTTTTGTTTGCCGAGTTTTTTATAAACGTAGGCTAGATTGTAATGAAAATCCGGTTCTGCATTTTTAAAATATATTGCGTCAAGAAAAGCATTTCTTGCTTGTTTGTATTTCCCCAGTTTAATATATGCGCAGCCCATGTTGTAATATGCGTATGCATAATCATCTTTAAGCTTCAAAACTTTTTTATATTGTTCAATTGCCAAATTAGGTTTGTTATCTTCAAGGTATGAGTTGCCTAAATTGTAATAGGCTTTATAAAATTTAGCATCCTTTAAGATTGCCTTAGTATACATAAAAACAGCATCTTCACTTCTTCCTTTATCTTGAAGAATGTTCCCTAATAAAAGCCAGTTTTCTGCTGTTCTGTCATTTTCAGGAATTGAAATCAGCAAGTCAAAACTTTCTGAAATATTGTTATCTGCATATAAAAGTTTTGCCTGTTCAGCTTTTGTTTCCGCTGGGTTCGCAGATTCCTCTGCCAATGCCGGAAGAACTGTTAAAAATGCTGACATGATTAAAACTAAAAATCTTTTCATAACGATATTATATGCGAAATTGAAAAATTTATCCATAAATATTTGACTTTTAAAAAAAACAGATAATAATGTTGGTGATGTCTCTTTTACTGATATAGTTCCCGTTCCTCACTCCTTTCAAAAAAAGAGGGGCGGGAATTCTTTATGCCCATAGTATTTTTTTATCTTTAAATAAAAAAAAAACTACCGCAAAAGTGTGAAAATGACTTTTGCGGTAGAACTTTTATATTATTCGATTAATTATATATTTTCTTTGTTAAGTCAGCTTTTCTAATTCTTACATTTTGAGGGGTAATTTCAACAAGCTCGTCATCTGCAATGTACTCCATACATTCTTCAAGTGTCATTTCTTTGTGTGCTTGAAGTGTTACCATTACGTCAGCTGTTGCACTTCTCATATTTGTAAGTTTTTTTGTTTTACAGATGTTAACAACTATATCCTGCGGTTTGTTGCATTCACCGATAATCATTCCGCGGTAAACCTTTGTCTTGGGAGTTACAAAAAATACTCCGCGATCTTCATATTGAGCAAGTGCGTATGGAATAGCTTCACCTTGCTCGTGGGCAATGATTGAACCGTTTCTCTGGCGCGGAATATCACCTGCAAAAGGTCTGTAATGCAAGAATGTGTGATACATAATACCTTCGCCGCGTGTCATTCTGATGAATTCGCTTCTGAAACCAATTAAACCGCGTGCCGGAATGTGGAAAGTCATTGTTGTTCTGCCTTTTGCATTATTCATTTCTTTCATTTCAGCTTTTCTGCCTGAAAGTCTGTCAATGCAGCTTCCAGCACAGTTTTCAGGAACGTCAACGATTAAGTTTTCGTAAGGTTCGCAATGTTCGCCGTTAATTGATTTGTAAATAACTTCGGGTTTTGAAACCTGAAATTCGTAGCCTTCGCGGCGCATTGTCTCTATTAAAATACCTAAATGAAGCTCGCCTCTGCCAGAAACTCTGAAAACATCAGTTGAATCAGTATCTTCAACACGCAAACTTACATTTTTTTCAAGCTCATCGTAAAGTCTTTTTCTGATTTGGCGTGAAGTTACAAATTTACCTTCAGTTCCTGCAAAAGGGCTGTCATTTACTGAAAAATTCATCTGAAGTGTTGGTTCATCTACTTTAATCAACGGCAAAGGCTGCGGGTCCGAAATTGAGCATATGCTTTCACCGATTTGCACATCAGAAAATCCTGCAATGCCAACAATATCACCAGCACAAGCTTCTTCAATTTCAACTCTGCCCAGGTCATGAAATCCATAGAGTTTTGTGATTTTTCCGCGTTCTTGCGAGCCGTCACCATGAATAACGCAAACTTGTTCTTGAGATTTTATAGACCCGTTTTCAATTCTACCAATTACAATTCTTCCTACATACTCGTTATAGTCAAGCGTTGTGGCTCTAAATTGGAATGGTTTTGAGGCATCACCTGCCGGCGGCTGAATGTTTTCTAAAATAGAATCCAAAAGCGGTATCATATCTTTTCTTTCATCATCCAAATCTTTTATTGCAAACCCGTTCAAACTGCTTGCAAATATAAATGGGAAATCAAGCAGTTCTTCGTTATCAGTTAATTCGGTAAACAAATCGAAAACTTTATCCAATGCTGTTAAAGGTTCAGCTGCGGGTTTGTCGATTTTGTTAATAACAACAATGATTTTCAATCCTAATTCAAGTGCCTTTGATAAAACAAATCTTGTCTGAGGCATCGGTCCTTCTGCAGCATCAACAATTAAAAGCGCGCCGTCAACCATTCCAAGAACGCGTTCAACTTCACCGCCGAAGTCTGCGTGGCCTGGTGTATCGACAACATTAATTTTTGTATTTTTATAATTGATTGAAATGTTTTTTGACAGAATAGTTATGCCGCGTTCTCTTTCGAGGTCGTTGCTGTCAAGAACTCTTTCCTGAACCTGCTGATTTGCACGGAATGCTCCGGCCTGCTTTAACAAACAATCGACAAGTGTTGTTTTTCCGTGGTCAACGTGAGCGATTATTGCGATATTTCTGATATTTTCATTTTTATTTGTCATATTTTCCGCCATTTATATTTAAAAGTAACTTTTATTAAAAAACAAAGCACAAAAATTTTTGCGCTAGTGTATTTTTTACACTTATATTTTATTCTTATCATAAAAATTTTTCAAGTTAAGAAGATGTGTTGATAATATTATTTAACATAAGCAAATTGTTTATGATAAAATTCAGTTATGAATAATTCAGGTAAAAAAGCCGTTGTTGCACTAAGCGGCGGAGTAGACAGCTCTGTTGCGGCGTTATTGCTAAAACAACAGGGATATGAAGTTATTGGATTAACCGGCAAAATGGTTAACACGCCAGCTGCTGAAACCGTTGTTCAAAATGCGAAAGCTGTAGCAGACAGTCTTGGCATTGAACATCATGTTTATCAGGCAAGCGAAATTTTCAAACAAAAAGTTATTGACTATTTTGAAAATACTTACCAAAGCGGAAAAACTCCAAATCCCTGCATAATGTGCAATAAATTTATTAAGTGGGGGCTTCTGCTTGATTATGCTATTGAAACTTTGGGGGCAGATGTTTATGCAACCGGTCATTACGCAAATATAGAAAACGAAAACGGTATTTTTAAGCTTTATCCGGCGGCTGATGAACATAAAGACCAGCTTTATTTTCTTTGCCGTCTGAGCCAAAATCAGCTTTCCAAAACTGTTTTTCCGCTGTCGAAGTTTACTAAATCCGAGGTTCGAGATATTGCGGCAAAATACAATCTTCCTACTAAATCTTCAAAGGAAAGTCAGGATATTTGTTTTATCCAAAAGCCGATGACTTCAAAAAAATATTTGATCGAAAAATTCGGGATAAAGCATGGAGATTTCATAGATATTTTGACAGACAAAAAATGGGGTGAACATGAAGGCTGTTATCAATACACAATCGGCCAGCGCAAAGGTATTGGCATTGCCGCGCCATATCCGTTGTATGTCATAAAAATTGATGCGCAGAAAAATATTGTCTACGTCGGCCGTGAGGAAGATAATTACAAAACAAATCTTAAAATCAATGATTTAAACATTGTCGATACAACTTTTAACAATAATTCAAAAGAATTTGATGCTATGGTAAAAATACGCTATAACATGCATGCAAAAAAAGCGCACGTGAAGTTGTTTGATAGCTTTGCTGACATAACTTTTTATGAGCCTGTTAATTCTGTAACATCAGGTCAGGCCGGTGTAATTTACGATTTAAACGACGGACATTTAATCGGCGGCGGCGTTGTTGTGGATTAAACTTTTTCCTGTCTTGTAAAAAAATATTGTAGTTGTATCATGAATTTATAGAGGAGGGATTTATGTACAACCCGAAGTCACACAAAGCCGAAGAATTTATTAATCATGAAGAAGTTCTTGCATCTATAAATTATGCAGAAGAAAACAAAAATAATCTTGAATTAATTGATAAGATTTTAGAGAAAGCAAAACTCGGAAAAGGGCTTTCACACCGCGAAGCCGCTGTTCTTCTTGCGTGCGAAATCGAGGAGAAAAACAAAGAGATTTTTGCGCTTGCCGAAAAAATTAAAAAAGATTATTACGGCAACAGAATCGTGCTTTTTGCACCTCTATATCTTTCAAATTATTGTGTGAATGGTTGCGTTTACTGCCCTTATCATGCCAAAAACAAGCATATTCCGCGTAAAAAACTTACCCAGGATGACATACGCAGAGAAGTTATTGCTCTTCAGGATATGGGTCACAAAAGGCTTACGATTGAGGCCGGCGAAGACCCTGTTAATAACCCGATTGAATATATTTTGGAGTCTATCAAAACGATTTATTCAATCAAACACAAAAACGGTGCAATCCGCCGTGTGAATGTCAACATTGCCGCGACAACAGTGGAAAATTACCAAAAACTTCATGAAGCCGGAATTGGGACATATATTTTATTTCAGGAAACATATAACAAAGAAAGTTATGAAAAACTTCATCCGACAGGGCCTAAGCACAATTACGCATATCACACAGAAGCCATGGACAGAGCTATGCAAGGCGGAATTGATGATGTGGGTTTAGGTGTTCTTTTCGGGCTTGAAGGTTATAAATACGAATTTTCTGCTCTTTTAATGCATGCAGAACATTTGGAAGCTGCATTTGGTGTCGGTCCACATACAATCAGTGTTCCAAGGATTAAAAAAGCTGACGACATTGACCCTGACGCTTTCGACAACGGAATTGACGATGATACATTCGCAAAAATTGCCGCATGCATTAGAATTGCAGTTCCGTACACAGGTATGATTATTTCAACCCGCGAAAGCGAAGAATGTCGTGAAAGACTTTTACACCTTGGAGTTTCTCAAATTTCAGGCGGGTCGAAAACCAGTGTCGGCGGCTATTTTGAACCAATGCCCGAAAAAGATGATTCTGCGCAGTTTGATGTTTCTGACAGGCGCCCGCTTGATGAAGTAATCAGGTGGCTTATGGAATTGGGGTATCTTCCAAGCTTTTGTACTGCATGCTATGGCAGCGGAAGAACTGGTGACAGGTTTATGGAAATCTGCAAGGACCAGCAAATCCACAATTTCTGTCATCCGAACGCAATTATGACATTGAAAGAATATTTAGAAGATTACGCGTCGCCTGAAACCAAAGCCATCGGAGAAAAGCTTATTGAACGCGAAGTTCAAACGCTTGAAAATCAAAAAATTAAAGAAACGGTTGAAGAGGATTTAGTCAAAATCCATAACGGCGAAAGAGATTTTAAATTTTAATCTGTAAACCTTGATTTGAGGTTTTTAATGAATATTTTTGTGAATGGGCGTTTGAAATATCCCCAAAGTTTCAAATCCTGCATTTGCATGGCTTTTCCGTCTTTGCAAACAATCGTAAGCGAGCGGATTTTGTAATCTTTTGAGATAATTTCGCCAGGTTTGCCTTTAATTTCCTCGTGTGCATTTTCTGGTTGTTCTGACTGCACAATATTTTTAAACAAAGTCTCTGTGAGAGTCGCATTTTGCGGTGCTAAAATTTTTACTTTGTATGGATTAACTTTAAAAAAACATTTTCCTATTGTTATGTAGCAGGGAAGCCAAGGATGGAGTGCGCGTATTGTTGCATAAATTTCTTCGGAAGTTTTGTTTTTGAAATCAAGCATTTTTAAACATTCGTCAATATTCCCAAAATAAGTTGCACGGCTTTCATTCTGTTTTATCGGGATAATAACTTCAGATTGGATTTTTCTGAAAAATTCTGATGCTATTTCGCGTCCTGCAGAGAACGTCCGTTCTCGCAATTCTTTTCCTGTGTCAGAGGCGAGAATATCAATTTCTTTTTGCAAAAGAATTGCACCGGTGTCAAGGTTTTCATCCATAAGGTGAAGTGTAATTCCTGTTTTTTTCTCTCCACGCAAAATCACCTGCATATATGGATTTGGTCCTCTGTAACGCGGCAAAAGCGATGGGTGAAGATTAACTGTACCAATTTTTGGCATTGAAAATGTTTTTCTCTCCAGTTTTTCCCGCCAGGTTCCGACCATAATAATATCTGCATTTGTTTTTAAAACATATTCACGAAATTCCTCGGAATTTGCGGACTTGCATTTAATTTCGGGCAATTTGTATTTTTTTATGAGCGTCAAGTCGTGCGAAGTTTTGAATAAATCATGCAGGAAAAGTTTGAAATTTGTCAAAGTAGTTCTTTCATATCGAAAAACACCTGCTATTTCAACGCCGGAATCTCTTGCGCTTTCAATCATATTAGCAAGCATTTGACCTTTGCCTAAAAGAATTACTCTCATACCCTACCTGTCGATTTTTATCTGTTGGCTGCACAACTACCTTTACAATAAGCAGGAAAGCTTCTATTTTTAGTATCTTGATTTTGAAGCTCTATCCATTTCGCGTTTCTGGTCTTTTTTAGTAATGTCGTCGCGTTTGTCGTGAAGTTTTTTACCTTTTGCAAGTCCGATTTCTACTTTTGCAAACCCGTGTGTTAGAAAAACTTCAAGCGGAACAATTGAGTAACCATCTTTTTTGACTTTTGAATGCATTTTAAGGATTTCTTTTTTCGTAAGAAGTAGTTTACGCGTGCGTTCTGCCTTATGATTAAAGCGGTTTCCCTGCTCATAAGGCGAAATATGGCAATTATAAAGGAAAATTTCGTTATCTTCTATTTTGCAGAAAGAATCTTTCAAGTTGATTGCGTTTTTGCGAATTGATTTAATTTCAGTTCCAGTCAACACAATTCCGGCTACGTATTTGTCGAAAATTGTGTAGTCGTGATAAGCTTTTCTGTTTGTGGTGATAACTTTTTTCTCCATAATTAGATTTTAGCATAAAAATAATTCTATAAATTCTTTCTGATTTTTTCAAGTGTTTTAGCTAAAGTTTCTTCTATAAATTTGATTTTTTCTTCAAAATGAAAATCCGAACCGTCATCGCATTTTAATTTTTTCTTCAATGTATTTTTATAAATTTCTTGAATTTTTTCGTAATATTTTGCGCCTTCTTTATATGCATTAACTTCTTCTGTAAGGCGGTATCTCCAGCTTTGTAAAATAGTGATTTGATCTTTTGGTTGAAATTTTTCAATATATGCAGGAAGCGCTATTTTTATTAAATCCGGATCGCCATGCTTATTGTATAGCTTGTCGTGATAAAATTTATTAGTTTCAATATTTAATTTATTCTCATGCATTGCACAAGCATTTTTTATATGTTTCGGGTTTGTAATTTCGAAAAAATAATGAAACGTTTCATGCATAAATATATTTATATTACGTAAATACATTTTTTTGCCGAATTTGTTCAAAGGAACATAAATATCATAACTTACAACCTTTTTTTTGTTGCACATTAGTGCTGTATTGCCGACGAAATCTTTCGGGTTTGCGTTTTTTAAGGTAAAGTTGGTTTGCCCATTATGCACGTTTTTAAGTTTCTGAGTGAACACGTCTTTGTCCAGCCATTTGCCTTTAAAGCTTTGGCAAATGCTGTTAAAGAGTTTTTCGTTATACAGTTTTGCAAGCTCTAAACGTTCCTGCGCTGAACCTTTGCAAATTTTTAGGGGTAATTTTGCAGTTTTTCCGACTTTAAGCATATTTTTATAAAACAGCTAAAATTTATTTTTGCTATTTATATAAAAAACATTTTACACAATGTCCATCAGAAATTTTCGTGACTTCGGGTTCGTTTTCTTTACATTTGAGCATAACTTTAGGGCAGCGTGTGTGAAATTTGCAGCCTTGCGGAGGATTTGAAGGCGATGGAAGTTCACCTTTTAGTAAAATCTTTTCTTGAACTTCGTTCTGAATTTTGGGAATTGCACTTAACAAGGCTTGAGTATATGGATGCTTTGGATTTGTAAAAATTTCTTCCACAGTGCCGATTTCGACAATTTCTCCAAGATACATTATTGCAACACGGTCTGCAAGAAATTTGATGACGCTTAAGTCATGAGTAATTAACAAAAATGTGAGGTTGTAGTTTTCTTTGAGCTCTTTCAAAAGATTAATTATCTGCGCCTGAATACTAACGTCAAGTGCGCTTACAGGTTCATCAGCAAGAACAAATTCAGGGTTTAAAACGAGTGCTCTTGCAATTGCAATTCTTTGGCGCTGACCCCCCGAAAATTCATGAGGATAAAGAGAAAGGCATTCTTTATCCATGCCGACTTTGCAGGCTGTTTCTATAATTATTTTATCAATTTCATCGTTTGTGAGATTTGTGTTAATTTTAAGCGGTTCTTTAAGTGTGTCGTAAATTTTCATTTTCGGGTCAAGGCTTGAGTAAGGATTTTGGAAAATCATTTGGGCTTTTTTTCTGAAATTTTTCAGTTCATCGGGTTGCATTTTAAGCATATTTTTTTTGTTAAATATTATTTCACCGCTTTTTGAAGGTTCAAGTTTTATAATTGCTTTTGCGAGTGTTGATTTTCCGCATCCGGATTCGCCGGCCAATGCGAGTATTTCGCCTTTTTTTATTTCAAGATTAACTCCGTTTACGGCATGAATTGTCTCTGTTCCGCCCAAAATTCCTTTATTGGTTTTATATTCAACATATAAATTTTTAATTTCTACAATATTTTCGCTCATAAAAAGAGTTTATACTATTTGCTTTGTAATTTCAATTGCCAGTCAGGCACCTTGCCAAAAAGCCCATGCTTTTATTGCATGAGCTTTTTGGTTTTTTGAAGTTTTTACGGGAAAGATTTTATTCAATAATCCAGCCGTTTGTCAAATCAATCTTAATTGGGTTTAACAATTTTACGTCAACTGAATTGTCAGGGAAATTTTCAAGCTTCTCGCCTTTTAAAAGCGCTCTAACTATCTTCATAAACCAGTTTCTGTGTTTTGTAATTTCTCCGCTTGCCAAAAATTTCGCAGTTTGGTCATTTTGCGTTACAATAAGATTGTTGTCAAGTACTAGTACGCCATTTCTGACAAACCACTTGCCTTTTCTTACGTCAAGAAGCTGACCTTTGAAGGTGGAACCTTTATAAATCAAAATATAATTTTCTTTTGTGACATAATTCATAGGTGCAACTGCAACATAAATATCTCCGGATTGATTTATTTGAGAACTTATTGCTTTTGTAAGTCTTATCGGAACGATTGAACCTGCCGGAATTGTTCCGATTGAACCTTGAACTGTTGCGCCTTCTATTACATAGCCTTCGCCCTGTTTCTTACTCATAACTTCAGCAAGTTTTGCATTCGGGTTAAGTCTTGCCTCTTCTATCATTCTGTAAAGTATTACAGAAACTTCTGCACGTGTTGCAGGGCGTGTTGCTTCTATCTTCTTAGAATTTTCTGAAGGAATTGTCACAAGCATATTCAAAATTTCAGCTTTTCCTGCAGGAATCAAGAACGATTCAGGAACAGAGGCTAAGTCTGAATACTGTTTTAATACTTCTACTGCTTTGATATCTGTAATTTCCTGGGTTGTTAAAGCATTTACAGCCATTGTGATAGATTCTGCCCGGGATACAGAGTCATCGGGTCTAAAAAGAGTGCTTTCTGGTGAGTATGAAATTAAATCGAAATATAAAGATTTTTGAATTGCATCATATGCCCAAAAATCAGGTGTGATATCAGTAAATTTTACAGGCTGAGCCACATGAATTCCATCTTGTCCAAGAGCTTTAATTGCCATACTTGCAAATTCTGCACGTGTTACATTTTCGTCCGGCTGAAATGTTCCGTCAGGATAGCCGACAATAATTCCTCTTTCGCTAAGTTCATTAATCTGTTTTGCCGCCCAGTGTGTGTCTGCAACATCCGGAAATGCAAAGGCGCAGCCGGCAGCAAATGTTAATACTAATATTGAGAGCATTATTTTGAATATTTTTTTCATACTCATCTCCTTTTTTATACTAAATTCCATTAAAATCATACAATTAAAGCCTGTTCACTTCAAGCATGTAAATTTTTGTAAAATTGCAATAACTTATTTCTGAAAATTATACCGGCACGGGAAACAATAGTATAATTGCTGACATCTCTAAAGAATATAAAATCAATTTATTAGAAAAAGAAGCTTATAAAGCTGGAACTTGGGCAACTATTTAAACCTTCATTATGGAAAATTTAAACTTGACAAGCATATAAAAAAAGACTTCTATTATAGAAGTCTTTTTAATGGTGGGCAGGGGTGGATTCGAACCACCGTACCCTCGCGGGAACAGATTTACAGTCTGTCGCCTTTAGCCACTCGGCCACCTACCCGTATTCTGTTTTCATAAAATGCCTTTGACGGGATTTGAACCCGTGGCCTCTCCCTTACCAAGGGAGTGCGCTACCCCTGCGCCACAAAGGCATACTTGCATTTTTTCTAACGCGCCCTCTGGAGTGCTTCCCTCTCGAAAAAAGATACATAATCTTTTTTCTCGGCAGAGTCCCTGCGCCACAAAGGTTCAAATATCTTAGGCTTATCTTTTTTAAAACTTGCCGACTATAGGAATCGAACCTACAACCTACGGTTTACAAAACCGTTGCTCTACCATTGAGCCAAGTCGGCAAGTCACATGTCTTATTGTATATAGAAAATTTTTCACTGTCAAGCATTTTTTATTATTTCCTTTTCATGTATAATTATTTAGTGAATATCGGAGGTTTTATCTATGCTGAGACAAGTCGCACCTATTTTACTTTTGACAATTTCCAATGTTTTCATGACGTTTGCATGGTACGGACATTTAAAATTTAAATCGGCGCCGCTTTTGCTTGTTATTATTATTAGCTGGGGAATTGCCTTTTTTGAATACTGTTTCCAGGTGCCGGCTAACCGCATAGGGCATGAATTTTTCTCTGCCGCACAGCTAAAAACTCTTCAAGAAGTAATAACACTTGTTGTATTCAGCGTATTCTCCGTGCTTTATTTAAAAGAGGATTTTCGCTGGAATTATCTTGTTGGATTTTTGTTTATAATTCTTGCAGTATTTTTCATTTTTAAAAAATGGTAAATTCGTGGACCAAAAAACACGCTAATCTGTAACGCTTAGAAAATCGTTAAGTAGTTTTCTCCGGTATCGATATTTTTGTGAGATTAAGTATTTCACGTAAAAAATTTTAAAAAGTCTTTGCGTGTAAGTATTTTCAAATACTTTTAGCTTATAGCGGCTGCTGTTTTTACGTCTGATTATAGAATAAAATTCCGGCAGAAAAGGCGTCTTCAATACATAATACTGTTTTTGTAGGTTATCTTTTATTACTATAAAATGCATACCAACAGTATAATCTTATTTTTAGTTATGACAAGAGGAAATTTATGCGTTTTTTGTCAGTTCTTTTTTTAATTTTCTTGGTAGTTTTTCCTTGTTTGATTTCGTTAATTTTTCAGGAGCTTGCTCCGTTAAAAGCATGCTTTTCAATTTTTCAAATGGTCTTTGTGTGTGAAGAATAACTCTGCGTCTTGCTTTTTCAATTCTACGCGGATTTTTTATTTGACCTGCTGTTTTTTCTCTGTTTTTTCCCTTTGGAAGCGGTTCTAATTTTGTTTTATTTTTTTGTATTGAAGAGTTCATTAGGTCAACTTCAAATTCTGCACGGTCAAGTACATCTAATAATTCACTGCTTCCGTAACGTTTTGTATCAAAGCTGTGATAGTAATTTCTGTACATGTCATCAGTTGGAAACATCTCATTATGTGTCCCAAACTTTGGAATTGGTGATACAGTATATGAACTTTGCGTATAACCTTTTTCATCAAGAGTTTTTACCGATAAAAGCTGCTTGGCTTTATCTGCAAGTTCAATGATTATATTGTTTGGGTTTTTGGCCTGGCGTTCTTTAATTGCTTGTGAAAAAACTGACCAAAGGGGTTTTGAGTGACCTTCAGGAATGTTTGTATTTATGTAAGTTACATTTGGATTAGCTTTAATAATACGGTCAGCCTTTTTTAAAAGTTTTTCTGCTTCTATTGATGCTATGTAGAGTTGTCCAAAATTTGTTTGTGTATAATTGTTTTGAATTTTCATTTTTACTCCTTAACTAATATTTATATTAATATAAAGCTCCTAAAAAATAATTTTGCCCCCTTGCGTAGCACTAAAAAATAGTTTATAATAAAGAAGAGCAAAGAAAAAATTAAGGAGCAACGAAGTATGAAATACAGACATAGCTTGAATTTCCAGGGGGGGGGGGCGCCCGCAAAACCAGCTCCTTAAAGGGTTTCGAGAAAAAGTATCTTTGGTAAGGCTCTTAAGCCTATTGAAAAATTTTCAAATAAGCCTATCAGCCCTAACAATCGGAGAATTTCTAATCGGATTAGCAATAATCGGAGTTCTGGCGCTAATCCTAATCCCAATCTACAAAACCGCGACCCCCGACAAGCTGGAGTCGCTCCACAAAAAAGCAACCTACACCGTAGACCGCATAGTAAACGAACTGTCAACTGATGAATACCTCTACCCAAATAATGGGGAATATACAGGTTTAAGTAATACCGCCGGTGTCCAATACGGTGGGCAATACCATTGGGGTTCTAGCAAGTTTTGTACACTCTTCGCTTCCCGTATAATAAAGAAACCAAACAGTGAAGTAAATTGCTCTCCAAACAGTGTAAGTGTAACCAGTTCCGAAGGTATAGACTGGTACCTGCCAATAAGTGATTTCAAAAATGGTAGTGAAACCATCCTCGTCGATGTAAACGGAAGCGAGCTTCCCAACGAACTGGGCACCGATCGCTTCGAATACAAAGTAAAACCGGGCCTGAAAGTAGAAGTAGAAGAACC
>QAMI01000046.1:0-37649 GCA_003150395.1 Candidatus Gastranaerophilales bacterium
GCCGGTATAAGGCGGTCATTATGAACATGACCCATGTAGTCAAAGATTTTTTCACGCGAACTCATGCTCAAAAAATTCGGGTTGTCGAGGTTGTAAAGCATTCTTCCCAAATCTTCGGCAGTTGTAAAGTTTGTGCCGCCCATATCCGGAAGCCAGGTATTTACACGGGTTTTACTTAACCCCCACTGTCTGATACCGGAATTTACATCAGTCATTGAGCCGAGTTTTGCCATAATCATGTTTGTCGCAGAATTGTCGGACTCCGTTATCATAATTCTTGCCAAATCGTCAATTGTCCACACTGAATTTTCAGCCTTGAACTGCAGACTTCCGGAGCCTTCTGCGCGGTAGTAGTCAGTAAGCTTCATTGTGTCATAAATCGTAAGCTGGCCTGCTTCAATGGAGCGGAAAAGCTGGATTAAGACAGGAATTTTGATAATGCTTGCTGCTGAGTAAAGTTTGTCGGAATTAATTCCCGCGTAATTTCCGGTTTCATAATCCCATACAAAAACAGCCGGTTCTATTGAAGGATAAAGTGCCGCAAGGTTTTCAAGCTGGTTTTCAAGGCCTGAAAGTCTTTCATTCATTGTTAGAGCTGCCATTTGCGGCTTTTTGGTTTCGGCGCCTTTCAATGAATACGTCTCAAGAAAAATATCATTGTACAAATAGCTTGAAGTTGGTGTCAAAAGTCTTTGGTAATCTGTTTTCACAGACGGATAAGGCGATTTATAGAAAAAAGATTTTACAATGCGGTTGTATGTAATAGGAAATACAAACATCGCCAGAGAAGTTAAAAATAATATGGATATAATTCTGTGAATAAAAAGATTTTTTTGTGCTTTTTTGCTTTTTTGTTTTACATAACGCGGCTGCGCTTCTCTAACCTTTGCTCCAGCAGCATTTATGTAAGTTCTGCGGGGCATATAGACAGTATTATTATAATTCTCCCGATAGCCGTATTTTTCTGCTAATCTCGGCATTGTTCCTCCCATATTTAATATTTTACCGTCATGAAGCTCAGATGGCAAGTAAGTTTACAATTATTTATAACATTGATTTTTTAAAATTCCCATTGTAATATTAACTGATATGTGAGGTGAAATATGGATAATAATTGTATTTTTTGCAAAATAATCAACGGTGATTTTGGAACAGAATTTGTATACGAAAACGAGCATGTCGTTGTGTTTAAGGATATTAATCCGAAAGCGCCTGTACATCTTCTTGTAGTTCCGAGGGTTCATGTCGCATCCTTGAACGAACTTGAAGACGAAAAGATTATGGCCGAACTTTTGAAAGCAGTTAAAGCCGTTACAAAAAAAATCGGCTTAAAATCTTATAAAACTCTTATCAACACAGGAAAAGAAGCAGGGCAGGAAGTTTTTCATCTGCATGTGCATATTTTAGGCGAATAGTCTTGTACGGTCGAACGGCACTTGACAAAATTTACAAAATCAGAAATAATATAAATGTAGGGCGGAGTCCTCAACAACCTAAGCAATCTGTTAAGGACTTTTCTTCGCACCCTACGATTTAACTAATAATTTTAATGCTACTAAGAGTAAGTCAAACGCTATTAGTAGCATTATTATATTGTCAATCATAGCTTAGCCTCCTTTCGTCCAATTTCTTCGTTAATCATGTGTGACGGAAGTTAGCGTATGTGCTAAGCCCTACTTTAAAAATTTTATACTGCGTTTCAATTTAACGCAAGATTGTTAAAAAGGCTTTACCAAGCATTTTTTTGTTATATAATTTTCTCTAAAGGAGATATTTGATATAATGAAAAACGGAATTGAAAACGGATATTACCATGAAATTACTCCCTCAGGCTTCGGGATTGCAATAAAAGCCGGCAAAGTTTTATTTTCAAAACAATCAGACTTCCAAAAAGTAGAAGTTTTTGAAACAGAATCTGATTTAGGCAGAGTTTTGACACTTGACGATTTGATGATGACAACCGAAGGCGATGAATATCATTATCATGAGATGATTGCTCATATTCCGATGATGCACCACAAAAAACCCGAAAGCGTTCTTGTAATCGGCGGCGGCGACGGCGGAACAGTCAGAGAAGTTCTGAAACACAAAACAGTTAAAAAAGTTGTGCTCTGTGAAATCGATGGAATGGTTATTGACGCCTGCAAAGAATTTCTTCCAACAATCTCCTGCGGCCTAACCGACCCGCGCGTGGAAATCAAAGTGGAAGATGCAATTGAATTCATCAAAGACAAAAAGAACAAATATGACATCGTATTAATTGATTCGACTGACCCGATGGGCCCCGGCGAAGGACTTTTCACTGAAGAATTCTACACAAACGTAAAAAGTTCACTGAAAGAAGGCGGAATCGTTGCTGCCCAATCAGAAAGCCCGTTTGTTAACAAAACGGAAATCAAAAAAATGTATGATTTATTGAAAAAAGTTTTTCCGATATGTTCAACTTACACCTCAAACATTCCGACATATCCCGGCGGATACTGGGCTTGGGCGTTCTGTTCAGAAAGCGTTAAGCCGCTTTCATACCTTGACGATGAACGCTGCGAAGAAATTACCAAAACATGCAAAATCTATAACAAAGATTATCACATGGCACGCTTTGCACTTCCAAATTATTTGAAAGAAATCTTATAAAATAAAACATAATTTTTACGAAACAAAAATGAGCTATGAAAGGGATTTTTTAATCCGAATTCATTGCTCATTTTTTCAGTGCCTTTCCAATCTGGACAAAAACACCACTCACATGATATAATTAATTAACGCCTTATTAAATCAAATGTTGTTCCTTAATAAATTGAAAGGAACAAATATGGGAAAAACATCCAAACCCTCATACTCTTCCGGTGTCGTTAATATTAACGGAGAAGAAAAAGCTTCTCATTACAAAAAAGGTAATACTATTTATTCAAATTACAACATGTCAGACAGGGAAAAGAAAATCTACGATTTCGCACAGAATTCTTTTCTTGAAAATCTTCCAAATATTAACGTTTTCTCTGCCGATACCCAAAAGAGTCTGCAAAATCAGTTAAATGCATATACTCAAAAAGGTTTGCAAACCATTAATGACTATTACACACCAATGCTTTCAAATCTTAAAAACGACATTGCTTCACGTTTTGGAAACTTTGATAACTCCGTTTTCATGGACAATCTGTCCGATATTGAATCTAACCGCGCTGATGCAATGAGCGCTTTGACACAGGATATTCTGGCAAAACAAAATGAACTTTATAATGACGAACTGAACAGACGCTATAATTATCTGAACTTCCTCGGAAACGTTCAAAACCAATCAACCGCAAATATTATGAACTATTTGCAGATGGCGGCAAACAACAGTTCCTCCGGAAATTCATATAATCAATATGCAGCAAGCTCTCAATCCAGCTCGCCATATAAAAGTTACGCAAATACAGCATCAGCTCTGCTTTCCTCATCAGGCAATCCTTATGCGATGGCAGCAGGAGCAGCTATCAAACTCGGAAGCGAATACTTCTTATAAATTTTTGGACGGACTTAAAAATGAGTCCGTCCTCTTTTTTCATGTATAATTAAATTATGAATATTTTACAAGAATTTGACACAATAGCCGCAATCGCAACCCCGCTTGGAACAGGCGGTGTCGGAGTTATCAGAATTTCAGGGAATCACAGCTTTGAAATTATTGAAAAAATCTTCTCAAAACAAAATCTTGAACCTGGCCGCATTGCGCACGGCTGGATTCTTGACGGAGCAAAAAAAATCGATGAAGTTATCGTTCTTCCGTTCAAAAATCCGCACAGCTACACCGGAGAAGATGTTATTGAAATTCACTGCCATGGCGGCGTGAATGTTGTGAAAAATATACTTGATTTGGTGATTAAAAATGGCGCCAGGCTTGCCGAACGCGGAGAATTTACAAAACGTGCCTTCTTAAACAAAAAACTCGACCTTTCCCAGGCTGAAGCCGTTGCTGATTTAATACATGCAAAAACCAGAAATTTTGCAGTTCAATCTGCAAAAAATCTGTCCGGAGTTTTGAGTGAAAAAGTTTCCGAAATCAAAGGCGAAATCTTTGAAGTTCTTTCGAGAATTGTTGCAGGAATAGACTTTCCGGAAGACGTTGCCGAGCCTGAATATTCTTACCTGATTGAAAATTTTGAAAAATCTTTGAAAAAAATTGACGAAATACTTGCCTGCACACGCTCATCAAACATTTTGCGCCAGGGAATTAAAGTTGCGATTGTCGGAAGACCGAATGTAGGCAAATCTTCTCTTTTCAACACTCTTTTGAACACTGAACGCGCAATCGTGACCGACATTGCCGGCACAACACGCGACGTCATTAAAGAAACTCTTGATATGGATGTTGCCGTTACTCTTATTGACACAGCCGGAATTCGTGACAGCGAAGAAGTCGGAAAAGTCGAAGAAATCGGGATTGAATATTCAAAGCAATCCGCTGATGAAGCTGATTTAGTAATATTTTTATACGATGCCTCCACCGGAATTACAGACGAAGATAAAGAAATCTATTCGCTTATCAAAAACAAAACCCACATCAAAGCAGCAAACAAATGCGACCTTTTGAAAATCCGTAACAGCAATGATTTTTATATTTCAACGCGTACCGGCGAAGGGATTGCGGAACTTCGCGAAAAAATTAAAACAACAGTTTGCGGATTTTCAATTGAAGACACTGAATACATTACAAATGAACGGCAGGCCGACTGTCTCAAAAAATGCCGTGAAAGTTTGACAAAAGCACTTGAAGCCGCAAAAATTTTGGAATTGCAAGACTTAATTTCGATTGATGTTAAATCCGCCCTGCTTTATTTGGACGAAATTACCGGAGAAGTTATTACCGACGATATTTTGAACAATATTTTCAACCATTTTTGCATTGGAAAGTAATCTGAAAAGGAAAAGGCGGTTTTAAAAACCGCCTGATAACCAGATTTACACTATGTAAGTGTTCAGAAAGGAAGTCTGCTTTGTGCGGGAACCGTTGAATTTTAACGAATAATAATGTTCATATCCAACTACGTTTTGCCGCACGAACTTTTATATTGCGTGCTCTGCACACAAATAAAATATTTTTCTATTCGCCCAAGTTAATTTGCGAGAATTGAACAATCATGTTTTTGCCGCGTTTTTTAGCATTGTAAAGTGCGTGTTCAGCGTATCGAATGATTGTATTAACATCCTCTTCAGTATCCTCGAGACACGGATAGGTCGAGATGCCGCCCGAAATAGTAATTGGATGTCTTTCTTCCTCGCCTGCCGGAATAAATTCCATTTTTTCTATGTCGCGTCTGAACCTTTCAGCAAATAGAAAAGCATTTTCTTCTGATGTGTTCGGCAATATCAGCAAAAATTCTTCATCACCGTAACGTGTCAGAATATCTTCTTTTCTGATAAGCTGTTTTAGTTTGTCAGCAATCGAGCGAAGCAAAACATCGCCCCATTCATATCCGTAAATGTCATTAACAACTTTGAAAAAGTCTAAGTCAAACAACAGACAAGAAAGCTTTGTGCCGTAGCGTTTTGCACGCGAAATTTCCTGTTCAAGGCGTTCTTGAAGATATTTTCTGTTATGCAGACCTGTAAGTTCATCAGTTGTTGAAACCTGCAAGAGTTTTTCACGCAAATCACGAATTTTAAGCATTGATTTTGCACGGATTAAAAGTTCGTCGTTGTCAACCGGAGTTTTAATCATATCATAAGTGTATGCTCTAACAGTTGTTCCTTTAAAAACTTCTCCTACAAAAAGAACAGGAGCTTTGAATTTTACAACCATCAAAACATCTTTAATATCAGGAACATCCTCAATCACAAGCAGTGCAGGGTTCAAGGTTTCGTAATCTCTAAGTTTTTCAGCGTCTTCAATACGGACATTAACATCATCAATCCCTGCAAGAACATCTGCAAGCGAGGACGATTTTTTGCTTGTATAAACAATAATATTTCTCATCTTCCAATCCTTAATAAACTTACTCTTTCACAAATTTTAGCACGCGAAACCGTACAAATCAATTTGTTACATTCACTTAACAAAATTTTACCAGGGATAATCATCTGCTATTTCCCAGCCGTCTCTTACAATTTTTACAAGGCAATAATCACCTCCCCCGCTATAGGAACAATTTGCCTTTATTTGCGCATCTGTAAGATTCATACCAGAAGGCTGTGCTGTCAGTTTTTCAAAATCTAAAATAAATTGAAATATATCCAACCCCCGGGTATTTGGAGGTTTTATTTCGTTTAAATCTACATAAACACTTTGCTTTTCCGAAAAGACTTTTGTCGATATTTGATTTCCATCAGCATCGTTCTCATCTTTCCAACTCATTACCAGTACAAAAAATAAAACTCCATCATTTGTTTGGAACATTGCACGCCCTGAAGAATAAGCTGGGACAAAAGATATGCCAATCACATTACCATTTCTTGATTTGATAAACCCTCCGCCGATATTCGGATACGGAGCTGTACCGGATGGAAAAATCGTGGGGGCATTCAGATAAGGGAACCAGTAATTTTTAAAATAATTTTCAGTAGTTTTTGCATCAACGGTTTGTCCGATTGGTAAAAAACCGTTTGCCGCGCCATTTTCATTACCGGATTGCAATACGATTTGGCTTAAAACTGTATTAATCTTTTTAAGTTTGTTAACTGTAACCTGTTTTTTATATTTTCCCATCAAATTGGGAATTGTAAGTGCAGCAACAATTCCTATTACTCCAAGTGTAATAAGAACTTCAGCTAAGGTAAATGCAACAGGACAGATTTTTGAAGATGTTTCCAACAAAAATATTCTTTTTAAATTGTTCCAAAAGCTTGCAGGAGCGTTATTTGCGGGTGCCCCCCCCCCCCGAAAATTCAGTAATAGTGACAATTTTCATATTTTAGCTCCTTGTAAAATGTTTTGTCTGACTTTTCAAAATATCTTAATATATTAAATAGTTAAAATCAACTTGTTACATTCACGAAACAAATCAGAATTTCACATATGAAAATTTAACATTGCCCGCAAGCTTTCATCATGTTAAAATTTATCTATGGCAAAATCCATAATCAAAATTGAACCAATGCAAAAATCCCACCTTGATGACATTATAAAAGTGGAAGAAAATGCATACGGCGAACATCACTGGTCTAAAGAATCTTTTTTTAACGAATTAAACAACGACCTGGCAAAATATTTCTGTGCCTTCGACGAAAATGGAACGCTCACAGGTTATTGCGGCTGCTGGCAGATTTTGGAGGAAGCGCATATTACAAATATTGCAGTCTCGCCGGATTTCAGACGCCGCCGCATTGGAGAAGCCCTCCTCACAGCAATTATTAAATCCTGTTACAAAGAAAAAATAAAATATCTCACTTTAGAAGTGCGCGTTTCTAATGAACCTGCCATTAAACTTTACGAAAAATACGGTTTTAAATCGCTCGGAATCCGCAAAGGCTACTATCAGGACAATAATGAAGATGCCTTAATAATGTGGACAGAAAACATTTTTTACGATAAATTTAAGAATATATACGAACAAAATCTTACAAATTTGCAAAAAGAAGCAGGGATTTCATACAAATTATGACAGAAGAAGCCGTAAAACCTCGTGTTAAAACAATCCGTTCTGACAAATCCGGATTAAAATTCAGCATCAGTAGTGTTTTGCTGATAATTTTTTGTTCATTTCTTCTGGTAATTTCAACCTTCATACAATTAAACATTATGCATTTTTCAGTCCCTGCTGCGCTGTTTTCGGGTGGTGAATTAAAAATTCAGGATTATGTGCACAGTTTTAATTTAATCCCTCAGGTTCCGGCTGTAATGTTCATTGCAGCACTTTTGGGAAGAAAATTCGGATTGGCAAGTGTTTTATTATACATTTTAACCGGACTTTTTATCTTGCCTGTTTTTGCACTTGGGGGCGGGTGGAAATATATTGGAGAATACGGCTTTGGCTACATTCTGGCATATATTCCGGCAGTTTATTTGACCGGAACAATTCTCAAACAGGGTTTTACATACAAAAATGCTCTGAAAGCTGTTTTTGCAGGTATTTTTACAATCCATATAATCGGAATTTTATATATGCTTGTGATTGCCGGCATCAGACACGAAGGCTGGCAGTTTACAACAGGGTGGATTATTGCGCAAAGCGGTGTGAAAATTATTTACGATTTTATTTTTAGTTTTTTAGCGGTTTTGGTTGCGAAATACGCTAGGCTGATTTTGTGGCTTTATATGTAATCAGCGGCTTTGAATTGAAACACCTGAAGGTACAGCCCTCAAACCGTTTTGGACCCAAAATCCTTCTTGCTCTGCAAAATTTTTACCAATCATAAAATAAGTTGACCCCGAACCTGACATCATTGAATTTGGATATTGTTTTTTGATTTGTTGAAGTTCTTCATAATCGTCAATTACTGCCCATTCAAGGTCGTTCTTGAAATCATCGCGTCTTGATTGGCCATTGGCGTTTTTTTGTGAAAATTTTGTATAAGCTTCTTTTGCGCTTATGCCAATGTTCAACGGTTTTATGAGCGACACCTCGAATTCTTCAAATGGCAATGGTTCAAGGATTTCGCCGCGGCCTTTTGTCATTTGCCTTCCGCCTTCCAGACAAAAGTTTAAGTCTGAACCGAGTTTCGCGCAGAGTTTGTGAAGTTCAGCATTTGAAAGCGGATTGTTGAAGGTTTCGTTCAAGCCTTTTAAAATTCCTGCGGCATTTGTGCTTCCGCCCGCAAGTCCTGCTGAAACAGGGATATTTTTTTCAATAAAAACCTCGATTTTGTGCGGCGGCAGGTTGGTGCTCTCAACAAAAAGCAGAATTGCATTATGAACAAGGTTTTTTTCATTATATGGAATTTCGCGGCTTGTACCGGAAAGGTTTATTTCAAACTTTTCGGACGGTGATGTTTCAAGCGTTAGAAAATCATACAAACTTATAGTTTGCATAATACTTTCGATATTATGAAAACCATCCTCGCGTTTTCCTGTAATTTTCAAATCAAGATTAATCTTTGCAGGGCATTGGATTTTCATTTTTTAACAATTCCTCAGATAATTCTCCAAAAGTCTTAATAGAAAGTTTTTCGCCGCGTGTATTTTCGTCAATTCCAAGTGCGGCAAGCGATTTTGAAATGTTTTCGCGGGAAAATCCGCCTTGAAGAAGACAATTTTTAATATTTTTGCGGCGCTGTGAAAACGCAGCCTTAACGGTTTTTCTAAAATGTCTGTAATCGCTCAATTCAAGCCGCGGTTTTTCTAAAACGTCAAGTTTTATTAGTGCTGAATTAACTTTTGGTGCAGGATAAAAAGATTTTCTGCCAACAAGTCTGAAAATCTCAACATCAGCCCAGAATTGCGAAAGAATTGTCAAAAGCCCATACTGTTTTGAGGGCGAATTTTCATCAGCAGCCATTCTGCGGGCAACTTCCTCCTGAACCATAAGAATTATGTCTTTAATCAGTTTTCGGTTTTTGTTGTTTAAGTCGTCAACCTCGCCGAGAAGATGTGCGATAATCGGGCTTGTTATATAATACGGAATGTTTGCGACAATTTTAACTTTCTCACTCACAAGTTCAGAAAAATCGGTTTTCAAAATATCCTGATGGATTATCTCAAGATTTTCCGCGTTGAGTTTTTTAAGTTCCTTAATCGCTTCCCCATCAAGTTCGATTGCGATAACCTTCTTGGCATGTTTAACAAGCTGTTCTGTTACAAAGCCGACGCCGGGACCAATTTCGATTACAATGTCATCTTTTGTAATTCCGGCTTCTTCAATAATTGCGTCGATTACGTCTCCATTAATCAGAAAGTTCTGGCCAAGTCGTTTTTTGGTTTTAAAATATTTTGCGCGTTCAAAGTAATTCATCTTACCTATTATAATAGCACAGACAGGCTAATGTTTTTCATATTTGATTTGATATTTTAATAATGGTTATAGTATAGTTAATTTGGAGGGAAATGTGAGCAATTTACAGACCAGGGAAAAGTTAAGACAAGAAGATATTTTGAAACTTTTTAAGAGCGGCTGCAAAACCGACGGGGATTTTCATGTGGGCATAGAATACGAGCGTCTGCCAATTTCTGTTGTGACAGCAAAAGCAGTTCCTTACGAAGGAGATTTCGGGGTTTGTAACTTTTTGCGTGCATTTGCTAAATCTGAAAACTGGGATTATATAACAGATGATTATAATATTATCGGCTTAAAACAAGGTCATGATACAATTACGCTTGAACCGGGTAGCCAGATAGAATTAAGCATTAAACCCGAAAGAACAATTGATGCGCTGAAAAACAAAATTGACCTTTTGAATAAGCAAATGGCGCCGATTTTGGACAAGTTTAATATAAAACTTTTGGAATACGGAGTTTCGCCTGTATCGACCCACAAAAACATTAATCTTATACCCAAACGCCGTTACAAAATTATGGCGCATTATCTCTGGGGAATTCTTTCTGACGTTATGATGCGTGAAACCGCCGGAATTCAAGGAACTTTTGATTTTAAAGACGAAGCGGATGCTGTTCGAAAATTCAATACTGCAAACAAATTAACACCCTTTATGACAGCAATGTTTGCGAATTCTCCCATCCGAGGGGGTGTGGAAACAGGTTACAAAACGTTCCGTGCTTTAAGCTGGCTCAACACGGATAATGACCGCTGCGGTTTTTGCGGAAAAATGGAAGAGGATTTTTCGTTTGAAAAATATATTGACAGTGTTTTAAAAAGTCCGGTAATTTTCATCAACCGCGGGGGAATTCCTGTTGAAGTTAAAGGCAAAGTTAACTTTGAAGATTTTATGCTAAACGGATGGGGTGATTTTGAAGCCGATATTGATGACTTTAAGCTTCACGCAAACCTTTATTTCCCCGAGGTCAGAATGCGCAACTTCATTGAAATCAGAAACCACGACTGCGTAAGTAAAAATATGATTTACTCAATGCTTGCGATTTACAAAGGAATTCTTTATAGCGAAAATGCTATGAAAGAAGTTGATGAATTATTTAAAGAGTTTTCGTATCGCGACTTTGCCGAACTCCGCTATAATGTTCCCAAAAATGCATTATCCGCGAAAATTCGTGGAATTGAGATTTCTGAAATTGCCAAAGAAATTCTTTACATTGCAGAAAAGTCATTAATTGAACAAAATACAGGTGAAGAAAAATTTCTTGAACCCATTAAAGAATTAACTCTTGAGGGTTTATGCCCGGCGGATATTATTTTGCGAAACTGGAACGGAATGTGGAACAGAGATATCACCAAATTGGTTAAATACTTGTCAAAATAGTTTTATTTTGTTTTCAGCAAACCGGCAAATTTTTCAAAAGCGTTCTTAACCATCTGGGGCGCTTTTTTAATTTTCGAAATGCCCCACAAAGCTCCTCCGATAGCAAGGCCGCCAAAAAGCACCTTTTTCCAGGCCGGCGTCTTCACGATTGAGGTGTCAGACGATTGATAGCTGTCCTTTTGAATAGGCATTGCAAGCGACGGAATATTATAAATCGGATATTGCGGACTTCCGATAAAACGGGCGGGCGCGCCGGTTACGTAAGCCGCGGCATCAAAATTCACAATACCTGCGTCTGCAAGCATATCAACACTTGTAACCCAGTCTGAATTCATAACCATTCCTTTAATTACTACCTTATTTATCTAAAGTATTTTTTTATCTGAAAATTGCGCCGGGAATTCTTTTTGTTAATTTATATTAATCCGAAAAGCCAAATTAAAAGGCGCTTTTATAAAAAGCGCCTGAAAATGTGTGAGTAAATGTATAATTTATAAGTTTACATTAAAGAATTTGAGATAACATTTCTTCCGAGCAAAATACACCCTTGAAGATTATTTGTACATCTTTTTATACTAAAAATTCTTCTGTTGCTTCTAATGCTGCAAAAGTTGTTTTTGCACCATTACCAATTCTTGCTGCAACTTCAGGAGGTGTGTTTTGAATGTATTTCAAAGTTTTTGTATCAAGTGCTGCCTCAAATTGTTTTTGAAGATTTGTTGTTTTTGACAATTGAAGACCCATTGCGCCGTAAAAACTTTCAGGAGTTTTGCCCAAATCAGTTTTTTCACCTTGATATTTCGCACCGGTCAAATCAATTATTTCTTTTGTTTCAGGCTGTTTTGCCTGTTCTGCTTTTTTGTTATTGTTAAACAAAATATTATTGTTTAAATTTTTTCCGTAATCTCCGTTGATACCTGTCATCTCAATTCTCCTTTTCTTTTCTTTTTCTTAATTACTCACATACTCTTAATCGGTATATTTATTAATAATCTTTAATAAATTATCAATTTCGTGTTACAATTGTTTACATATATCCAAATCTGTCATTCCTATTAAAATACTCTTAATCATCTCTTGTATATATAAAGTATTTTTGAATTTCCAAATTGCGCTTTTGCTTATTTAAACGGAATTTTTGTTACATTTATTTACAATTTTCCCAAACCCGTCCCAGGACAGCATTTACAGCCAAAACTATTTTTAAATATTAGACTAATGGCTAATATGAATTTGATTATGTTTTGGTACGATAAAAATAACAGTAAATTTATTTTAACCAAGGAGATTAATAGTGAACGAAAGTTCAATATATTTAACAGGAAGAGAAAAAGACGTTTTAAAATTAATGATTGCCGGATATTCCAACCCACAAATTTCTGAAAAACTATCAATATCACTCTCTACTGTGAAAGCACACGTAAGTGCAATTATAGATAAATTCGGCGTAACAAACAGAACTGAGGTAACTCGTGAAGCGTTTAAACGCGGGTTCATCGATAATGATGAATAAAACTTTTTAATTTTTGATTTTCTGCTATTAATCTTCGTCAAGGCTCAAAACTGCCATGAAGGCTTCTTGTGGAACTTCAACACGACCAATTGACTTCATACGCTTTTTGCCTTTTTTCTGTTTTTCCAAAAGCTTGCGTTTACGGGAAATGTCACCGCCATAGCATTTATCAAGTACATTTTTACGCATTGCTTTAATATTTGTTCTTGCAATCACACGTCCGCCGACTGCCGCCTGGACTGGAACTTCAAAAAGCTGGCGAGGAATAATTTCTTTTAATTTAGCAGTTAATTTCTGCCCGATATAAAAAGCGCTGTCTTCATGGCATATTACGGAAAGCGCATCCACAACTTCATTTGCAAGCAGAATATCCAGTTTCACAAGTTTCGAACGCTTGTAATCACTAAATTCATAATCCATGCTTGCATAACCCTTAGAACGGGATTTTAGCTGGTCATAGAAGTCTGTAATAACCTCTGAAAGCGGAATTTGATATTCCAAAGACGCACGTACTTTATCGATGTAGTGCATGTTTACAAAAATTCCGCGTTTTGACTGCGAAAGCTCCATCAAGGTGCCGACATAATCGTTAGGAGTTATTATCTGAACTCTTACATAAGGTTCTTCAATATAATCTCTGTATTGAGCCGCCGGAAGATTTGCAGGGTTGTCAATTTCAACCATTTCACCATTGGTTTTGTAAACATGGTAGACAACCGAAGGAGCTGTTGTAACAAGTGAAAGGTTATATTCACGCTCTAACCTTTCCTGAGCTATTTCCATATGAAGCATTCCCAAAAACCCGCAGCGGAAACCAAAACCAAGGGCACTTGACGTCTCAGGTTCGAAAGTTATGCTGCTGTCATTTAGTTTAAGTTTTTCAAGAGCTTCTTTAAGATTTTGATAATCTTCATTATCAACCGGATACATCCCCGAAAAAACCATTGGAAGGGCTTCTTTATAACCCGGAAGCGGTTCTTTAGCAGGATTTTCGATTGTCGTAATTGTATCCCCTACAAATCTTGTTAATTCCTTGATTGAACCTGCAAAATACCCTACATCACCGCAAACAAGTTCATTCACCTGAACTCTTGTCGGAGTAAGGTAACCGAGTTCAACAATTTCGTATTCTTTGCCTGATGCCATGAATTTGACTTTATCACCAAGCTTCATTTTCCCGTCAATTATTTTGAAAAAGCAAAGTGTCCCGAGATATTGGTCATATGCACTGTCAAAAACAAGCGCGCGAAGAGGCTTTTCAGATGTATCTACCGGCGGCGGCACTAAATCAACAACGGCTTCTAAAACATCTTCAATTCCGATACCAGCTTTTGCGCTTACCGGAATTGCCAAAGACGCATCAATTCCAAGAACTTCTTCAATTTCAGCCTTAACCCTTTCGACATCAGCGGATGGAAGGTCTATTTTATTAATTACAGGGATTATTTCCAAATTTTGTTCGATTGCCAGATAAACGTTAGCAAGGGTTTGAGCCTCAACGCCCTGAGTTGCATCAACAATTAGCAACGCACCTTCACAAGCAGCAAGAGAACGCGAAACTTCATACGAAAAATCCACGTGACCTGGAGTATCAATAAGATTGAGAATAAAATCCTTGCCGTTTTTGGCCTTGTAATTCATTCTTGCAGCATTAAGCTTAATTGTAATACCACGTTCGCGCTCGATATCCATGCTATCAAGAATTTGGTCTTGCATATCACGCTGGGCAACTGTTCCGGTAAATTCGAGCAATCTGTCGGCAAGTGTAGATTTTCCATGGTCAATGTGGGCAATAATGCAAAAATTTCTAACGTTTTCTCTGTATTTCATAATTTTTATTATATAAAAAACATACCAAACATCAAGCACACGAAGTGTGCTCTTACACTTTGGAACTGAATTAGATGAAGGCCGCTTTTGAAAGAATTAGCGCAGGCAGGTGAAGGATTAGGACAGAGGCGCTGGGAAAGGTCAAGGTCTTCTGTCGATTATCGTGGCATGCCCTCGCCTGATACAGGCGAGGGCAGAATTTCTTAACAAGCGAATGCGAGTTTAGAAATTCGGGTGAGGTAGCTTAGGTGAAATTTAGAAATTCATGAGCGGGGTGTAAATTTAGCATACTCTTATTAATTTCAAGTCTAATAAAAAGCGCCCGCTGAGCGGGCGCTTTATCAAATTCAGTAATTCCTCTTTTACAAATGTATTTTATTTAAATTGTTCTATAATAGATTTTAAGTATTTAGACTGGGAATTATATTTCATTTCAGCTTCTTTAAATTCTGCTGCTATTTTTATCTTTAAGTCATTATTCGTACAGGCCGCAAACTTCTTTTTCAAATTTTCCATATTATCTAACATATACTTACAGTCTTTTTCCATTTCAGCAATTTTGGCTTTTTTGATATCAACTGCGTGAGCTTTTGCAAAGTTTTTTATATCAATATCTTTTAATTTTTTAGCCGAAAGCTTATCAAAATCAACATTATCAGCAACTTTCACTGCTTTAAGCTCTGGTACTCCGGCGAGTTTTTTGCCGATATTTTCCCAGGTTGAGTTTAATTTTTCAATCATTTGCCCGGCCTTAGAGTTGCTTTTCAATCTACCCACAAATCCATAGCCTGAACCGGGTTTGATTTGTTCTGCGAGTTCAATTGCCTGTTTTTCGTTAACTTCAGCGGCAATCCTCACGGCGTCACCTGAAGCAACACTTGCGGATGTAACTCCGTTTTTGAGTTTTCCAAAAGTTTCAATATCATCCAAATCAAGCTTTTTACCAGTGTCGATAAAACCATTTGAACGTGCAACCGTGCCGTTTTCACCAATATTGAGGCGATATTTCAAAATACTTTCTCTGGTGCCGGGGTTTTGAAGAGAAACTGCACCGTTTGCAACAGTATTTTTGCCATCTTTAAGCCTAAATGCCGCAACATTGTAATTTGATTTTGCTTTGTAAGCGACATCCATTGCCGGCTCTTTCAATGTAGCCAATGCTTGAGCCAAAGTTTTGTCCTCTTTTGTCATAAGTTTAAGTTGTTTAGCTCCTAAAGAAAGAGCCCCTTTGCTTCCATTTAGTTTTTGAATTGTACGAATTAATTTTGGAAGTGCTGTAATACTCATAAATTTTTCTCCTTTTCGTTTTTAAAATTTCCATTTTTGTATAGATAAATCGATTTCCCTTACTCTTTTTTAAAAACAAATAGGTCAAAATTATTGATAATACGCCACGCCACCATACCATACCATACCATACAGCAGATTATAACAGTGTTTCAGGCATTTTAAAATTCATCTTTACATTACTTAACAATTATACATTTTCACTTTTCACTTAATCCATTTATATGATTTACGCCAATTTTAAAAAGAATATAATCTGATTATGTATTTAACCGAACATGTTCAAGCAATAATTAAATCAGCAAAATCTTTTGTAGTTTCTAGAAACTACCGCGAACTTGAATGCCAGCATATCATGCTTGCGCTTTTTCTAGACCAGAACGACTTGCCCGTAATCCTTCTTGATAAAGTCGGACTCGGCGGTGATTACAAAGACAAATTCAACGAATTTGTAAAAAAATTCCCGCCAATTTCACGCGGACAATTTGAACCAATTAAATTTTCATCAGGCGTTATCAATTTGATGAAAATCGCCGAACGTGAAGCAAGAGAACTTCATGACGAAGAAGTCGATATTGAACACATGTTTCTTGCCCTGTTTAAAATTATCAACCCGCCAATGGACTTATTTTTTGCCGGAATGCATTTAAACAAAAGCGTTCTTTACGACAAAATGCTTAAAGAAGTAAAAAATATTATCAGCATTGACGAAAACGGCAATGAAACCCGCAAACACGGTGCAGACAAAGCAATTATAATGAAAAATGATGACAAGGAAGGCGGAAATATGAACGAAAATCAGGCACCTTCACAAAACCAGAAAGAAACTCCGGAAGAAGCTCTTGAAAAATACACAATCGAGCTTACGGCTCTGGCAAGAGAAAACAAACTTGACCCGGTAATCGGACGTGATGACGAAATTCGCCGCACCATACAGATTTTGAACCGCCGCTCCAAAAACAATCCGGTAATTATCGGCGAGCCGGGCGTTGGTAAAACCGCTATTATAGAAGGGCTTGCACAGAGAATTGTTTCGGGCGATGTTCCGGAAAGTTTGAAGAATGATAAAATTTATGCGCTTGATTTAGGTGCGCTTCTTGCGGGGGCATCCTACCGCGGCCAGTTTGAAGAAAGATTTAAAGCGGTTTTGCAGGCGATTGTTGACAAAACCGATGATTACATGCTTTTTATTGATGAAATCCACTCGATTATGGGAACAGGTTCTACTGACGGCTCGGCCGATGCCGGAAACCTTTTAAAACCGCTTCTTGCACGCGGAACAATCCGAATTTTAGGCGCCACAACCATTGACGAATACAGAAAATACATTGAAAAAGACAAAGCCCTTGAACGCCGTTTTCAGCCTGTAATTGCTGACGAACCTTCAATTGAAACCACAATAAGCATTTTAAGAGGTTTGAAAGAAAAATACGAGGGCTATCATTGTGTAAAAATTACCGACAGCGCAATTACAGATGCCGTAACCCTCTCGCACAGGTATATTTCAGACAGATGTCTCCCGGATAAAGCAATCGACCTGATTGACGAGGCCGCATCTGCTTTGAGAATCCAAATCGACACAATGCCAGAGGAAATAGACATTTACATCCGCGAACAAATCCAGCTTGAAATGAACAGAAAAGCTCTGGAAAAAGAAACCTCCGCAGACGCCAAAAAGAAACTTGACAAAATACACAAAAAGATTGAAACCTTAGAAGAAAAAATAGGCAAGCTTAAAAATCAGTGGCTGCAAGAAAAAAAAGTCATAGAATCCAGCGCTGCCGTTAAGAGAAATATAGAAAAAATTAAAAGCCAAATCGAGCAGTTTAAGAAAAACCCGACGATGAAAGCGGCTTTAGAAACCAGATATTCACAAATGCTTGATATGCAGAAAAAATTGAAAATTCTTCAATCCCAATCAAATAAAGATTGTCTTTTGAAAGAACAAATCGACGGAGATGACATCGCAGCGATTGTCGCAAAGTGGACCGGAATTCCCGTAAACAGACTTCAGGAAGACGAAAGCCAGAAACTTATTGGAATGGAAGAAGTTATGCACAAGCGCGTAATCGGTCAGGAGGAAGCGGTAAAAAAAATCGCAAACGCAATCCGTCTTGCACGCTCAGGATTGAAAGACCCGAAACGCCCGATTGGAACATTTCTGTTTTTAGGCCCGACAGGGGTTGGAAAAACCGAACTCGGCAAAACTTTAGCAGAAATTCTTTTTAACGATGAAGACGCGCTTATCAGAATTGATATGAGCGAATTTATGGAAAAACATAACATTTCGCGTCTTACCGGCTCAACCGCCGGCTTTGTCGGATATGAAGAGGGCGGTCAATTGACAGAAGCAGTTCGCCGAAAACCATATTCCGTCGTGCTTTTTGACGAAGTTGAAAAAGCACATCCGGATGTTTTCAATATTATGCTCCAGATGTTTGACGACGGCCGCCTGACAGACGGACAGGGACGCCTCGTTGATTTCAAAAACACTGTTATAATTATGACAAGCAATCTCGGAAGCAGCATTATTCTTGACGAAAATCTTTCGCCGGAAGAAAAACAAGAAGGTTTGCAAAAAGCATTAAAAGAAAAATTCAAACCGGAATTTTTGAACAGAATTGACGAAACTATTATGTTTAAGGCCCTAACGCATGACGAACTTGCGCAAATCGTTGATTTGCAATCGACCTCTCTCAAAAAACGTCTTGCCGCGCAAGAAATAGAGTTGAATATTACAGACGAGGCGAAAAAATTTCTTGCAGATGAAGGCTATGAGCCGTTATATGGCGCCCGCCCGCTTCGCCGCGTGATTAGAAACTACCTTGAAATTCCGCTTTCGATGAAGATTTTGGCACAAGAGTTTGTTAAAGGCGATAAAGTCACAGCCGATTGCGAAAATAATGGAATTATTTTTAAAAAGTAAAACCTTTTATGTTAAAATGATTACTAGGGCATAGCACATACGCTGACTTCCGTCACACACAATTTACGTAGAAATTGGACGAAAGGAGGTGGAAACGATAATGTTATGGATAGATTATCTTTTGTACATTATTTGTGAAGTGTTCAAAGAAAAAGTTCCAGAGCTGGAACTTCTGGAACCTTCTTCAACTCTTTTAAAAGCTTAATACGACAAATATTCAATAATTGCTTTGGCAAAATTCTTTGCAGATTGGAAATTCTGTCCGGTTATAAGGTTTCCGTCCTTGATAATATTTACAGCACCCGGCTCGTCTTCAATAAAGTCAGCCCCCTCGTCTATCAAAGCATCCTGCAAAAAGAACGGCGTTAATTCATCTTTTTTATATACCCTTTCCTCCTCGTTCGTGAAAGAAGTAAGTTTACGGCCGCTTACAAACGGAATGCCGTCGGACTTTGCAGGAAGAAATCCGGCAGGGCCATGGCAGATTGCCGCTATTAATTTTCCTTCCTTGTTAAATTGTGTGATAATTTTTCCTAAAGTTTCGCTTTTTGAAAGGTCAAACATCGGCCCGTGCCCGCCAGGCAGAACAATTGCGTCGTATTTATTATAATCAATTGTATCAAGCGCGTCAGTGTCATTCAACGCTTTTTTAGCGTCATTCCAGATAATATCTTCAAACAGGTTTTCGCTCGCAGGGTCAATCGGCGCTATTTCACCAGTCAAAGTTGCAACTTTTACTTCAAAACCATTTTTAATAAACTCATTATATGGAATTGCAAATTCCTCAAACCAAACGCCTGTCGGTGTTTCCTTTTTATCATTAAACTTACATACATTTGTTACAACCATTAAAATTTTTGATGGTTTTTGCGGTTCAACCTCCGCAAGCATCTCTTCTTCAATTGTAATGTTTTCTTCATTTGGCATGATTTCCTCCTTTTATGTTAATATTCACTGCACAATAATTTTTATAAATCCGCCTTTTGGGGAATGTTTACGCTTCTTTTGCATAATGCCCGCAAAAAATTTTTATGTTATGATTATTTTGCAAAAATGAACTTTTTTATTGCAAAAATCGTTATATTTTTGTGTAGATAGGAGATAAGATAATGAAAAAAATTTTATCAGCAATAATGCTTTTTGGAGTTTTATTAATGACAGGTTTGCAGGCATTTGCAGATGACGCGGCAGAAGCAAAAGCTTTTTTTGAAAGTTATGTAAATGCGGCGAACAATTACAGCCCGACAATCGAACAAATGTATTCACCAAATGCCAAAATCATTCGTCAGGTTGTGAAACCTGACGGCGGGCTTGTAGATGTGAAAACAGACACAGCAACTTATATGAAACAGCTTAAAATCGGTCAGGCCGGTGCAAAACTCAGAAATTATAAAAACAATTACTCAAACATAACCGTAACAAAAGCCGGTGACGGATATAAAGTCAGCTCGCTTCGCCAGCCAACCGGTGAAACTTACAAACTAAAAACTTATATGATTGTGAAAAAACAGCCAAACGGAAAATGGCTTATTACAGAAGAAATGATGCAGACAAAACAGCAGGTTTTCCTAAAATACGCTGATAAAAAATAAAAGGGTTCGCCGATGTATGAAAAATTCAGATTTTTAACCGCCGGCGAAAGCCACGGAAAATGCTTAACCGCAATAATAGAAGGATTACCGTCAGGGTTTAACATAAGCCCTGACTTTATCAATGCCGAATTGAAACGCCGTCAGGGCGGATACGGCCGCGGCGGCAGAATGAAAATTGAATCTGATACGGTTGAAATTACATCAGGCGTAAGATTTGGAAAAACAACCGGCGCGCCTGTTACGCTTGTGATTTACAACAAGGATTTTGAAAACTGGGAAAAAATCATGAGCATTAACCCCGACGACGAAACCGATGAAAAAGCTTTCACCAAATACCGCCCCGGACATGCAGATTTTGCAGGTTCTGTAAAATATAACCACAAAGATTTACGAAACGTACTTGAGCGTTCAAGTGCGCGTAAAACAGCGATTGAAACAGCCGTCGGCGCCGTTGCAAAACAAATTTTGGAAGAATTCAACATTCGCGGCTATTCAAGAATTTTGCAAATCGGAATGGCAAAGGAAAAAGAAAACTTCCACACCGAAATCGACAAGGCAAAAGAAGAAGGCGACACGCTTGGCGGAAAGTTCGTTGTAATTTACGAAAATATCCCAATCGGGCTTGGTTCATACGTTCACTGGGACAGAATGCTTGACGGACGTATTGCGCAGGCAGTTATGAGCATTCCGGCAGTCAAAACCGTTTCTGTCGGAAACCATCATTCCTATAAACTCAAAGGAAGTGATTTTCATGATGAAATGTTTCTCGAAAACGGCAAAATAGTTCGCGAAACCAACAACGCCGGCGGAATTGAAGGCGGAATGACAAACGGCGAAAACTTGCAGATTTTCGCGTCAATGAAACCAATTCCGACACTTCGAAAACCTCTAAGGACAGTTGATGCCGCAACAATGACAGAAACCGAAGCGCATTTTGAACGCTCTGACACCTGTGCTGTTGAAGCCTGCGCGGTTGTTGCAGAAGCGCGGATTGCCTGCGTTCTGGTAAACGAAATTCTTCTCAAATACGGCGGCGACAATTTTGACGAGATTATGAAAAATTTTTATAAATAAATATATTATCAACAATGATTTTTTGTGTAAAATAATCGTATGAAGAAAAACATAACTCTAATCGGTATGATGGGTTCCGGGAAAACAACAGTTGCTAAAGAATTAAGCAAAATTCTCACAGAATTTAAGCTTGTCGATATTGACGATGAAATCGAAAAAAGTTCCGGCAAAAAAATATCCGAAATCTTTCTTAAATACGGCGAGGCTCACTTTAGAGAGCTTGAAACTCATAAAATCCAACTGTTTGCAAAAAATGAAAATCAAATTATTTCCTGCGGCGGCGGTGCATTTGAAAATCCCGACAACAGACGAAGGCTGCTTGAAAATTCAGAAGTTTTCTTCCTAAAAACCTCGCCGCAAACAATTTACGACAGAATTAAAGCAGAATCACACAGGCCGCTTTTGAAAAAGAATTTTTCGGTTGAAAAAATCGCGAACATTCTTTCGCTTCGTGAAAAAAATTACCAGAAAGCAAACCGCACAATCGAAACCGATAAAAAAACACCCGAAGATATAGCAAAAGAAATCGCAGGAGTTATAAATGCATAATCTTTGTATCAAAATCAACGCATCCGAAAAAACTTATCCGATAAGAATTTCAGATAAGGAAATCCCCGGTTTAAAATCAGAAATCCTCGAAATAGTCGGAAAAAACAAATTTTTAATCGTAATCAGCGAAAAGGTTTATAAGCTTTACAGCAAAGTTCTTGACTTTGATAAAAAACAAATTTTTCTTCTCAAAGACGGCGAAAAAGAAAAAAATTTCAAAACTTTTGAAAAGATTTTAAATTGCGCACTGAAATTGCAACTTATGCGTAATGATTTTATAATCGCAATCGGCGGCGGCGTTTGCGGCGACATTGCAGGCTTTGCAGCATCAACTTACATGCGCGGAATTCATTTAATACAAGTTCCGACAACTTTGTTAGCCTGTGTTGACAGCTCGGTAGGCGGCAAAACAGGAATTGATACAAAATTTGGCAAAAATTTAGTCGGCTCATTTTATCAGCCCGACGCAGTTTTAATTAATACAAATTTTCTGAAAACCCTTGATGAGCGCCAATTCAAAACAGGGCTTGGAGAAGTTGTAAAATACGCGTTCATTGAAAAAAGCTGCAAATGCGAGGAGGAATTCAACCTGATAAATTTCCTTTCCCTAAACAGCGCAAAAATACTTGAACGCGAAAGCAAAATTCTTGAAGAATTAATCCGGATTTGTGTTTCATTAAAGATTTCGGTGGTGGAGAAGGACGAAAAAGAAGGCGGGCTTAGAAAAATCCTCAACTTCGGCCACACTTATGCTCATGCAGTCGAAAAACTTACAAATTACAGAAAATACACTCATGGCGAAGCTGTTGTCAAAGGAATTGAATTTGTTTTCGATTACGCTGAGAAAAAGGGCATTATTGTAGAAAGCTACAAATTCATCGCCGAAGATTTGATAAAAAAATTCAATTTCAAAAAAATTCCTGACTTTAACATAAAAAAAATCCTGCCTATAATTAAAATGGATAAAAAAGCAACTTCAAAAAACCTTGTGTTCATTCTTCCTGAAGACTACGCTGCCGTTAAAGAATACAAATTGTTTGATGACGAAATTTTAAAATATTTTTGATAAATCTGATTTTTTAATACTTTATATGATATAATATGCTTATACTTATAAATTCAATAACCATGCGGCTTATAAAAACATGCAACAAATTTTAAAGTCAAACGTCATAGTCAATACAAGTTGTGCAACAGGTAATGAAATTATGAGTAATTTGGAGGAAAAAGTTAAAGAATGAGAAACATTATGAGAAAAAGCTTTATATTTTTGGGGGTCTTTGTAATCCTTTTCGGATGCATTATCAGAGATAACGTTTTTGCATACACTCCTGTTGAATTGTATGACAATGTCTGGCGGCTTGTTAATACAAAATTCGTTGACCAGACAAACAACGCCCAGGACTGGGGTAAATGGCGCCATAAATATGACAAGCAAATTAAAACAAATGAAGACGCTTACGTTGCAATCAATACAATGATTGCCAGCTTAAACGACCCTTACACAAAATTTTTAGACCCGAAAGAATTTGCTGAAGAAACAAGTTCAATAAAAGGTTCGCTGAAAGGTATAGGAATTCAAATCGGTGTTAAAGACGGCAAATTAATGGTAATTGCGCCGATTGAAGATACTCCGGCAGAAAAAGCAGGACTTCTTGCAGATGACGAAATTCTTGAAATAGACGGCGTTTCTACAAAAGGTATCACCGTTGATAAAGCTGCAGACAAAATACGGGGTAAAGAAGGAACACAAGTAACACTTCTTATCAAACGCAAAGATACAGAACCAAAATCTTACACAATTACGCGTGCCGAAATCGAAGTTAAATCAATTTCACAGAAAACACCGTTTGACATGAAAGTTCCAAACGACATCGGCTATATAAGACTAAGCTCGTTTATAAGCAGAAATGCAGCTACTGAATTCCGGTCAATTCTTGACCAGGGACAGGATAAAAAAGGTTACATCATCGACCTTCGTTCAAATCCGGGCGGCCTTTTAAGCAATGCAATTTACATTTCTGATATGTTCCTTGACGGCGGCACAATTGTTTCAACAGTCGACCGTGACGGCTACAAAGAAACTTCACGCGCAGCACGCGGCGTTGTTACAAAAAAACCGGTTGTTGTTTTGATTAACAAAGGTTCAGCCTCAGCCAGTGAAATCTTCTCAGGTGCAATGAAGGATAACCACAGAGCAGTAATTATAGGGGAACAATCCTTCGGAAAGGGCCTTGTTCAGGAAATTAACAAACTTCCCTACGAATCCGGAGTAAACATTACAATCCAGAAATATCTCACTCCAAACGGAACTGATATTAATAAAAAAGGAATTACACCTGATATTGTCGTTGAATTGAAAGAAGAAGATATTAAAAACAAAAACGATGTCCAGCTTAAAAAAGCAATTGAAGTTTTAAACAGAATGACTTCAGACCAAGAGGTTGCAGCATACTAAGCTTTAAGAAAAAATAAAAGAAACCGGGAATGATTTAATTCCCGGTTTCTTTTTGATGTTTAATATTGACAGAGCCTGCAAATTAGATAAAATTATCATCTTTCTTGTCAAACATGCTCTTTGACTTGCCAAAGAATCCGCCAAGAAAACCTTTAATTGCATTGTCATCTTCGTTTTTCATTTCTGCAAGGTCAAGCTGGCTGTTTGCAAGCTGCATACGACCTTCATCTTCGTAAATCAATTTTCCATTTTTCTCAACACTGACAAGTTTGACTTGCTCATCCACCGGCACGAATTTTGTATCCTTAACAAAAATACTTGCCTTTTTCTCAATTTCTTTAAAATCGATTTCTGCTAAATCAATCTCCGGCAGCTCATTCATTTTACCGGCTGCCATAGCACCCATAGCGGGTTTCTTGTCATCAATGGGGTTAAACGACATAGTAAAATCCTTCCTATACAAATTACTTACTATTTATATACCCATTTACGGCAAAATTATATAAAAACTTAAATGTAATTTCCGGGAATATTTTATATTAAAGCCCCAAAAGGTTATAACTAAAGGGTTTTCGAGATTTTTCATAATTATTAAGTTTTGTAAAAAATCATTCAAATGAATTATTAAAATAGTTTTTCAACTTTTAATGATACAAACTTCTATGGATAAGAATGGACTACGTACCCCTCAGTCGATGGCGTGCCACGCATATCGTCAGAAAGCGTTACTCTTTCCCGGCGCCCCTGTCCTAATTCCTGCACCTGTTCGTCCTAATCCTTACAAAAGCGCCTTTCACCTAATTCAGTTCTAATGTGTAAAAGTGGACTTCGTCCACATTTGTGCTATGATTTGATTACAGACAGAGGAGAATATGCATAAAGAATGGAGAATTAAGGAGAACAGCACCCATCCGGCGCCGCTGATTGAAAAACTTCTCGCCGCACGCGGAGTGACAGGCGAAAAAGATATCGAGGAGTTTCTAAACCCTCTTCAAACAAAACTTTCTAATCCAAACGTGTTTTTAGATATGCCAAAATGCGTTGAAAGACTTGCAAAAGCAATTGACAACAGGGAAAAAATCGTAATTTACGGCGACTTTGACGCTGACGGCGTAACCTCGACTTCGCTGCTTTACAGAACTCTCAGCCATCTTGGCGCGGATGTAAATTACTTCATTCCCGACCGTGAAAAAGAAGGCCACGGGCTTGATTCAAAAGCGCTCGTGAAGCTTATGACAAGCGTTAAGCCAAAAGTAATAATAACCGTTGACTGCGGCATAAGCAATGTTGAAGAAGTAAAATTTTTAAACAGTTTTAAAATAGACGTAATAATAACCGACCACCACGAAGCACCGGAAGAATTACCAAAAGCTTTCGCAATTATAAACCCGAAAGCCCCAAACGCATTGGACGAAAACCTTTCTACAAAAGAAATCACAAGTTTGACATCTTTGGCAGGGGTTGGCGTTGCGTTTAAAGTGTCACAGGCGCTTTTGGCGCATTATGACAAATCAGAATTTGTGATGGACATTCTTCCATATGCTGCCGTCGGAACCGTTGCGGATATTGTTCCGCTAATCGGCGAAAACCGTCATATTGTGCTGAAAGGACTTGACTTAATTGCTCAGGGGCGTCATCACGGGATTAAAAGGCTTTTGGAAAGCGCAGGTTACAGCCCTTCAAACGGCGTCACATCCGAGCAAATCGCATTCGGCGTCGCACCGAGAATTAACGCATCAGGGCGGCTCGATACCGTTGAAAATGCTCTGAAAGTAATGCTTTCAGACAATCCACAGGAAATTGAGATGGCTGTGATTTCTCTGAACGAATTTAACAAAATCCGCCAGAATCTTTGTCAGGAAACCTTTTTACAGGCTGATGAAATGGTTAAACGCGAGGGAAACCGCAATCCTGCAATTATTCTTTTCAATCCTGAATGGAAAGTCGGCATTATCGGGATTGTTGCATCAAAACTCGTGGAAAAGTATTACAAACCAACATTTTTGATGACTTATTACGAGCCTGAAAAACAAATTCGCTGTTCAGCCCGAAGTATTGAAGGCGTTCATCTTTATGATGCTATAAATTCCATAGGTGACCTGCTTGACGGCTTCGGCGGACACGCAATGGCGGCAGGACTTTCGTTTACTCCTGACAAAACTCCGTTTAAACAGGTGAAAGAAAACTTAAATCGTGTAATCAAAGAAATGACAGCCGGAAAAGAATTAAAACCGTTTATAAATATTGATTTGGAAGTGACGCCGGATGATGTAACAGTTGATTTGGTTGAACAGATTTCGCAGCTTGAACCCTTTGGCGCGTCAAACCCAAGCCCGGTTTTTGTACTCAGAAACCTTAAACTTAAACAAAAACGCCTCATGGGTGATAATAAGGATCATTTAAGACTTACTGTAAATGCAGGTACCAGTGAGTTCAATATTATTCGCTGGGGCGAGGGTGATATTTCTCTAGTAAACGGCGACACGCTTGATGCGGCGTTTCACCCGCAGATTAACGAATATCAGGGAAATATTTCAGTACAGCTGATTGCTGACGATATTCATTCGCCTTATCTGAAAGAGGAGGAAAGTGAAGCAGAGCAGGCAAAATTTAAAATTTATGACCATCGCAAAAAAACTGATATTTTGCCGCAGGTGAACGATTACGTGAAAAATTCCAAACAAAACATTCTGATTTTTGCAGAAAGCAAGGCAATTCGTGACAAATTAAAGCCTTATGAAGCTTTGAGCGGCCGATGCGTATCGAGAAACAACCTTCAAACCTGCGATGCTGTGATGTTTTTTGATTATCCTGCCGAACGCGAAACTTTCGAGAGAATTTTGGAGGAAACTTCGCCGAAATGTTTGCATTTAATGAATTATGAAATCAGATATTTTGATGATGCGGAATTTGTGAAAACATTTGCGGGAATGCTGAAATTTGCCGCAAACAACAATGGCGGCAGGGTTGAACTTCTGCGATGCGCAAGCCATTTGGGCAAATCAATTAAGTTGATAGAATTGATGTTTGAACTTTTTGAAGAAGCAGGTTTCATCAAAATTCTTGAGCGAGGCGGCGAGGATTACAAAATCGAATTTCTCGGGATTTCGGATTTGGAAAAAATTCTTCACAGTTCAAAGTTTGCGCTTATTCTTGATATGGCAGAGGAATGCGAACATTTCCAAAAATCTTTGCTGGAAGATGACATTGCTGAACTTGATTTAGTATAGCCTGACCGATTTAACCGCGTAAAGGATGTAAAAATATTCGCCTTAAAGAAAAATCACTTTGTAGATAAAATTTTACAAAGGAGATTATCATGCCGGAATTTGCAACACCATACAGCGTAAAAAGGAGTGAGAGAAAGCTTACAAATGAAGAATTAATCCGCGCAATCAGGTTTTCGATTGCCGGCGAATATGAAGCAATTCAACTTTATGAAGAAATTGCCGAAACAATTGACAATGAAGAAGCTAAAAGACTTTTAAACGAAATCGCGGGCGACGAACGTGTTCACGCGGGAAATCTGCATTATCTTTTAAACCTTATTTCACCAGAAGATGCGAGAGGGCACAAAGAAGGCGTTGAAGAAGCAGAAAAAGTTATTAAAGGCGAAAAAGAGTAAAAAAAAAAGCGGGCAAAACCCGCTTTTTTATACTAAATTTTCAAGAACTTCGTCAACATGCCCTTTGACTTTAACTTTGCGCCACTCTTTTGTGATTTCGCCATTTTCATCAAGTATGAAAGTCGAGCGGATAATGCCGAAATATTTTCTGCCGTACATGGATTTTTCACCCCATGCGCCAAAAGCCTCCGAAAGTTTATGTTCCGAGTCGCTGAGAAGCATGAAATTTAAACTGTGGTTTTCTTTGAATTTCAAGTGGCTTTTAATACTGTCAGGACTTACACCGATAACAACGGCTTTTGATGTCAGCCTGTTGAAGTTGTCGCGGAAATCACACGCCTCCTGCGTACACCCCGAAGTGTTATCCTTAGGATAAAAATACAAAACAACCTTTTGACCTTTGAAATCCGATAGTGAAAATTCTTTTTCCTGACCGTTTTCGTCTATTGCGCTCAATTTTATGTTTAAAAAGTCCATTATTTCTCTCCTTTTCTTCTGTTAAAACGCATTCCTTCAATTATTCCAGTATGCAAAAACGCCAGCGCGCCCGCAATATATCCGAGATATTTGTGTGATTTAAGCTTTTTATTTGCTGCCGCAATCACGCTTGCAGTTCCAAAGCCAAGCGCACCATAACCCGTTATTGAAACAGGATTAAATTTTGGTTTTTGGAATTTTTTTTGGTTTTGTAAATTATTTGAAACTGCGTTATTTATTGGCGCAATTGGCATAATAATCTCACTTTTTTTAAATTATTGAAAAACTATATTTGTTGAAATTGGGAAAATATCTTCACACAGCATACTTTAATAAAAGTTTTTTAAAAAGGTTTTCTTAACAAATTTTAAAAAACAAAAACTAAACTTAATTAATTTAAAAATATTAAGAAATATAAATAAAATATTCATTAAAATTTGAATCTTCAAGAATAAAAAGGGGCTGAATAACAAGCGACAACTGAGTGTATATATAAACTAGGCATATGCCTAGTATTAAAAATATCACAGGTTTATATGATAATCGTATGCAAGAGGAAAAAATCATAACCTTAAAATTGCCTGCTAACACTAATGAAAATCTTCTCACACCGCGGGAAATTGAATATTTAGCGCTTGCAGCGCTAGGATTTAAAAATTTACAGATAGCAGAAATTTTGGTTGTTACTCAAAGTACGGTAAAGAAAATGTTAGAGTCGATTTTTTCCAAATTAAATGCAAAAGACAGAACGCATGCTGTAACAATATGTTTTTTGCACCAGCTTCTCTCAGGTTCTTATTTAAATGAAATAATCAGCAAATATAATCTGAAAGATCTCATCTCCGTCAACAATACACGTAAAAAATCACATAGATAAAAAAAGAGGATTAGGAAAATCCTCTTTTTATTATTAAAATGGAGAGCTTCAAACTCTCGACCTCACGGACTCTGCTGAAAAAACAACTAAGTGTTGTTTTTGAGAGGGTTTGAGCGTAGCGAAAATAACCCGTGAAGGTCGAAAACAGAATAAAAAAAGACAGGTATGAACCCTGTCTCTTTTATTTAGCAAGGGAGAGATTCGAACTCTCGACCTCACGGGTATGAGCCGTGCGCTCTCACCAACTGAGCTACCTTGCCATATTTTTAACATGCTTTCTGACGTGTTTTTCCGTCAATTTTTATCCTCGCACAAAAAAAATTAAATTTCAAGTTTTATTTTTATAGAGAATTAATTTAGTTTTGTATATAATATAGAATAGAGAGAAGCTTTTTATAAAGGTATGTGTTTATGATTACTGATATGACAACAGGAAACCCCTTAAAACATATTTTGTTATTTTCAATACCGCTTTTAATCGGAAACATTTTTCAACAGCTTTATAACATTGCAGACCTTGTAATTGTCGGAAGAACGCTGGGAGTTGAACCTTTCGCTGCAGTAGGAGCAGTTGCACCTGTGTTTTTTCTTATTATGTTCGTAATAGTAGGTCTTACAAATGGGTTTGCGGTCATAACGGGTCAAAAATACGGGGCTAAAGATATTTCGGGAGTTCGGCGCTCAGTCGTCATCTCAATGATTTTAAGCACACTTGTAACGTTTTTATTCTCAATTTTGTGCACAATTTTCATGAACCCTATTTTGCACTGGATGAATGTACCTGAAAATATTTACCACAATGCTTACTGGTATGTAGAAATCATTGTTATCGGACTTATTTCCACAACAATGTATAACATGCTCGCAAGTATCATCAGAGCGCTCGGCGATAGCAAAACACCTTTATATTTTCTTATAATAGCTTCGATTGCAAATATTTTTCTGGCGCTTTTGTTTATAAAAGTATTCAACTGGGGCGTTCCCGGCTCTGCCGTTGCTGTAATTCTTTCACAAGGAATTTCTGTTATTTTGTGTTTGTTTTTTATCAAATATAAATTCCCGATTTTACATATCTCTAAAAACGACTGGAATTTTTACAACAAATACGATTTTTGGAACTCCGCATATGAACATTTACGAGTAGGTGTTCCAATGGCAATCCAATTCTCAATTATTGGTATTGGAATAATTATAATCCAAAGTGTCTGCAATACTTTTGGCTCAAACGTTATAGCAGCGCTCACTGCGGCTTTGAGAATTGAACAAATTGCAACTTTGCCTATGATGTCATTCGGTGTTGCATTGGCAGCTTATGTAGCACAGAACTTCGGTGCTAAAAAATTCAAACGAATTCGTCTCGGTGTTATCAAAACTTCAACAATAAACATTATTTTAAGCATTTTAATGGCATTTGTTATGAGAATTTGGGGAACTGATATTATTGCAGCTTTCATTGGAACCGCAACTAAAGAAATAATTGACATCGCACATAATTACCTTTTAATAAGCACTATTTTTTACTTTTTCCTCGGTCAAATCTTTATTTACAGAAACGCGCTTCAAGGAATGGGCGAAACCCTTTTTCCGTTATTGGCCTGCATTGCAGAACTCGTTATGAGGGCTTTTGCAGCGGTTTATCTGGCAATTAAATTCGGATATATCGGGATGTTTTATTCAGGCCCGATTGCATGGATAAGCGCATCTTCAATAATGTTTTTCGGGTATTTGTGGAGCATAAAACATATAATTTATAAAGTCAGAAATAGAATACACAGCTACTTGCAAACTTAAAAATTTCATGACAAAATTGCACTGAAAGTGTACTAATGGTAAAAAGAGAGGTTTATTATGTCAACATTTATTGAAGATATTGTAGCTCGCCAAATTCTTGATTCACGCGGCAATCCAACTGTTGAAGTCGATGTGAAGCTTTCAGGCGGCATAATCGGACGTGCAGCAGTTCCATCAGGTGCATCAACCGGAATTTTTGAAGCGCTTGAACTTCGCGACAATGACCCGAAATATTACGGCGGAAAAAGTGTTATGAAAGCCGTAAATAACATAAACAACATTATAGCGCCTGAACTTATTGGTGAAAAAGCCACTCATCAAAAAGAAATTGACACTTTTATGATTGATATGGACGGCACTGAAAATAAATCCAAACTTGGTGCAAATGCTATCCTCGGGGTTTCGCTTGCGTGTGCCAAAGCTGCGTCAATGGCTTATGAAATGTCGCTTTACAGATATTTGGGCGGCATAAACGCTCTCACACTACCTGTTCCGATGATGAACATAATTAACGGCGGCGCGCATGCCGATAACAACATTGATTTTCAAGAATTCATGATTGCGCCGGTCGGGGCTGAAAACTTCCATCACGCAATTCAGATGGGAGCTGAAGTTTTCCACGCTTTAAAATCAATTTTGAAATCAAAAGGACTTGCAACATCAGTTGGCGATGAAGGCGGCTTTGCACCGAATTTGAATTCAAATTCAGAAGGCGTTGAAGTTATCATTGAAGCAATTCAAAAAGCCGGATATTCAACAGATCAGGTAAAAATCTGTTTGGACGTAGCCTCAAGCGAATTTTATGAAAACGGAATTTACAAACTGCAAGGTGAAGGCAAAGAACTAAACAGTTCTGAAATGGCAGGATTTTTGAAGGAATGGGTTGAAAAATATCCGATAATTTCTATTGAAGACGGCATGGCCGAACAGGATTGGGACGGCTGGGAACTTTTGACACGCGAAATCGGTTCACGCTGTCAGCTTGTTGGCGACGATTTATTTGTAACCAACACCCGCAGGCTTGCAGAAGGTATCAGGCGTCATGTTGCAAACTCAATTTTGATTAAAGTTAATCAAATCGGCACACTGTCAGAAACTTTAGACGCAATTTCAATGGCGCATGCGGCGGGTTACACATCAATAATTTCGCACCGTTCGGGCGAAACAGAAGATTCATTCATTGCGGATCTGGCTGTTGCCGTAAACAGCGGACAGATTAAAACAGGTTCAATGTCGCGTTCTGACAGGATTGCTAAGTACAATCAGCTTTTGAGAATTGAAGAAAAGCTGGGTTCAGCCGCGAAATACCTCGGATTAAAAGCCTTCAACGGTCAAAAAAGATAATGTCGGGATTTTAAGAAAAACTAAAAAAGCGGGATTAAAAATCCCGCATTTTTAGTTTTTCAATTTGAAAGGTTTAACAGTTACCAAATCCGCAATTTTGGCCATTACTTTTGAAGCAGTTTGATGTGCTCCAGCAGCTTCTGATGAACTATACGAAACACCTAATTTTAAAAGTTTCTCCATCATTTTCCCTGCCATTTTATCAAACACCGATGATTCTGGAAGTTTTACTCCGGTTGCAGCCTTAAAACCGTCTCTATAAGCTTTGACAGGCGGACAAAACTGTGATTTAGTCAAAAACTCTTTCATTTCTTCAGTGTTGCGAATGGATTTTCCTTCCAAATAACCACTTAAATAATCTAAAGGATCTAAAAAATTTTGTTTTGATAAATTTTTTAGATTGTTTTTATTTTGCATTGGTTTTATAGGATTTTTACTATCTCCGCAAAATGAAATTCTACTGATTGACATTTTTACCTTCTTTCTGTTTTTTTCTACACGCTTTTATTAAAACAGAAAGCTGAAAAAGTTGCATGACCGCCACCCCACCATACCATACCATACCATACAGCCGATTATAACTGGATTTCAGACAATTCTAAATTTGTTTTTACATTTTGTTACAATTTTGCAGCCCGCGATAACTGAATTGTCGAAGATTAGCTCATGGCAAGCAATAATTTTGTCAGAAAAAATCTCCCTACCCCAGCGGTTCTTTCCTAATCCTGTACGTGCCGGCACTAATCCGTACAAAAGCGCTCCACACCTAATTCAGTTCCAATGTGTAAGAGTGGACTTCATCCAACACCCCTCACCCGTCAGTGTAAGTTTCGCACAGGTTCAACTACACTGACTCCCTCTCCCGTAATGGGAGAGGGAGTGCCACGATAATTGTCAGAAGACATTGACTTTTCCCAGCGCCCTGTCCTTATCCTGCACCTGCCGGCACTAATCCCTACAAAAGCGTTCCACACCTAATTCAGTTCCAATGTGTAAGAGTGGACTTCGTCCACCCTATATATCTACAAGCGTATTCCACCTCACCCGAATTTCTAAACTCGCATTCGCTTGTTAAGAAATTCCGCCCTCTCCTATATCAGGAGAGGGAGTGCCATGATAATCGTCAGAAAACATTGACTTTTCCCAGCCCCTGTCCTAATCCTGTACCTGCCTGCCCTAATCCCTACAAAAGCGCTCCACACCTAATCCAGCTCCAATACGTAAGAGTGGACTTCGTCCACCTAAAAGAAACGCCGCAACTATATAAAGTTTGCGGCGAATTCCTTTCCAAATTAAGAATATGTTACTAACTGTTTGATTTTTTATACCTGTAACTTAACATGCTGTATGAAGAAGGCTCTGAGGAGCTTTCATCCCCATAAAATGTTGACATATTTGTCGCTGCTTTGTATGCAAATTCATCAACTTTTTCCTGGCGCGCGCTGTCAACGTCATATGCCGCAATTTCGGAACTTGTAATTCTTCCATCGCCATTTGTGTCCATATCTTCAAAATGTTCAAGAATATTGTTTATCGTTGCTGTTGAAAGCCCGCTGTTTCCGGACAATGCAAGCTGGGTAAATTGTTCTTTTGTCAAGCCTTGCGCCGACATTGTGCTTGTTAATTTTGACATTTCTTCAGAAGAAATTTTACCATCATTGTTTTTGTCTATTGATGCAAAATTGTTTTGCAAGTATGAAGCGAACGACGAGTTTAAAATATTAACATTGTTTGTTTTCCCCTGTGCATCAAGGAGATTTTCCAAAGTAACTCCGTCCTTATCTTTATATTGAGATGCAAGAACAGAATATGTATTAGTTAAACCGGAAAAAATTCCAGATAATGCTCCATAATTTGACATAATTAAGCCCTCTAAATTACTACCTGCATGCCTATTGTAATGATTTTTCCAAAATAATCAACCATCAAACATATGATTGTTAAATTATGTTACAAACACTCGAAAAATTCTAAAGATTTTCCTCGTAATCTCCGATTAAAAATTTGTTATAAGGACACAATAAGGAGTGTGTAAAATGGATGAAAAAAAAGTTCTCGACATGGAAGATTTGATGATTGATTACGGTGAAATGACAAGTTTTGATTTTAATTCTTTAAGCTTTAAAGAAATGCAGGATTTGCAGAATATTACAGGAACTGATTATGCCAACCAGGCTATTCCATTTAAATACGGCAAATTCGATTTGGTCGATTTGTTCCAATCATTTATTACGCAGAAGGATTAATTATTATTAGTGAAAAGTGAAACAAGAAAAGTCCGTTTCATTAATGCTGGTGTTGTGGAATTTCCATTGATACCAATAATGACACAATAAGTAACAAAAATTCGCTCCATTAACTTGAAAGGATTCTGACTATGGATATGAAAGAAATTTTTGAAAGCGGCTGCTTTTCACCCGTCTGGAATGAAGTCGAGGAAAAAGAAGTTTATGTTCCGCAAAGAAAAGATTTGACAGTTCTTCTGGCTGAACTTGAAGATATTAAAAATACAATTGATGATATCAAAGCAAGGCAGTGGCATCTTGCAAAATTGATGAAATTCCATAAAGAAGGACTTGCACCTCAGTAAGTTTGAAGAAAAACCACACTTTTGCCGGGCTTTCAGCCCGGCTTTATTGTAGCTGAAAAGTGTGTAATAATACAACGATTCATGGCAATTTTCAGTGCTGAAATGTTTTATATATATTATAACGAATAGGGAAAATATGGGAATTTTAAATCTGACAAGAAAAATTATTCCGGCTGTTTCAAAACTCAGCAGGCAAAATAGGCAAAATGTCATGGAAATGCCTGAAATGATTCTGAGTTCCATGATTAGAAACGGAGATAAAAAAATAATTCAAGTCGGCATGAACGAGTGTAAAGCAGCACGAATTCTTCCTGAAAGAATTCACACAATCTACACGGACGGACTTGCCGGCTGCAACTCTATCGGGATAATTTCAAAAGGCAAAGATGGCAACCCGATTGCAATACTTTCACATTACACACCGCTGCCTGTTTCACAAACCGCACAGGCAAACGCTATTGAAAAACAACTTAAAACTTACGGCGCATTTTTTGATAAGAAAACTACACCAAAAGTTTTTTATAATGTTCCGGGATATTTGGATGAAGAACAACAGCTTAAACCTTGCGTTAATAATGTTTTTGAAAAGATACGCGCAGTTTTGAATAAATTCTTCAACAATAATTATGACGAGCAGATAATTTTGTATCAAAACAGAAATCGTCCCGCATATTTTTCGAGTGCAAACATATTTCAGTTTGACCCGAAAGATTTAAGCAAATGCAAGATGACAACCGTTGGAGAAAAAGAATTTTTCTTTGACGTGTAGCCGTTATTCCTCAAAAATTTCTTCTTCCAAAAGCACGTCATGCCCCATATTGTGCATCAAATCTAAATAAACTCCGTAATAGATATCCATGGCTGAAAGATATTCATTCAAAATATCCTGATGTCCGTTTTCAACCATCAAAAGGTTAATCAAATTGTTTTCGCCTTTTCTATATCTTTCAGTGGACATTTTAAGTATTTTATCTGATTCCTCTAGAATTTCTTTGTAATAATTCATGTTTTGCTGTGAATACTTAAAATTGTTGTAGTTTTGTTTTAATGTAAGTTTGAGCTTATTTTCGTATGAAGCTTTATCCATCTTGGTTTTTTCAAGGATAACTTTTGCCTTGTCAATTTCCGGACGAAATGTATACAAAACCGGCAAATCAAATCCGCCGCCAACAAAAGCTCCGGGCCACCAGTTGCCTTCACCTTCGTATTTTGCCTGCCACGCAAAGCCGCCGCCAACCATAATGTTTGGAATTCGCTGGTGTTTTGACAAGATGTATTCCTGATTGTATTTTTCTATGTTGCTGTCAGCAATTCTAATTGAATGACTGTATTTTAATGCAACAGCCTCAATTATATCGTAAGTTGGAAGTTTAATATCTAAAATTGTTAAATCATCACTGAATAAAGATGGTTCTTTAGTATCATACATATCTTCAGTAAGAGATTCGTTTATGACTTTGGTCAAATTGAATTGGGCATTAATTAAATCAGCTTTTGCACGATTAAGTTCAATCAACTGTTTTTTGTAACGAATATCTGACTGCAAAAGTTCTATGTTATAACCGGATTGGGCTTTTGAACGATTTTTAGACAGTTCGACCATGTTTTCAAAAAGCGATTTACGCTCATTCATAATCATTTGAACAGATTTATAATAAAGCACATCAAAATATGCTTTCATAACTCTGATTTTCAGTTCATGTTCATATTGCCTGATTTGGTTTTCGATAACCCGTTTTTGCGCGATTGCGGCTTTTTTTCTAACCCCTCGTTTAAAGGTTTCGATAGGAAGCATTGCCCCAACCTGGCTTGAGTTACCTGTTCGAACCTGGCCGATTAAAATATTTGATTGGATTTGCGGGTTCTGAAGTCTGTTTGCAATTTTAATCTCTGCATTCGCAATTCCGAGTTCCTTGCGCTTTGCCTGCAAATCAAGATTGTTGCGCAAAGTAAGCTGTACAGCCTCATCAAGAGAAACTCTCACAACTTCTGCTTTTACAGGCAAGCAAAAGAATATTAAACATATAACTGTTAAAATCAATCTCATATATAACTATTCCGAAATTTATTTTACCGTAAACAAAAATTTTTGGAATAGTTTTTTTTAAAATTTTTAAAACCGGCCAAATCCAGGCATAAGATTTTAAGAAACATTTACAGCAGGCTTGCCTGAAAATTTAATCAAAATATCAATTACTTTAGGCATCTGGCATACGAAAGAGTAATTTCCATTTGCAAGCGAACATTTTTTACAGTCACATCCGATTGAATAGCACTCCAACGCTTGTTCTGTCCAGGTTTTTGTAATAGAATTTGAAATTTCCCCGTTTGTTTGGGGCTGAAATAAAGAGTTGTCAGATAAATCAATCTTTCCCATTTTGTACCCCCAAAAATTTGTTAATAAACCCTCTGATTTAATTTTAATCC
>QAMI01000046.1:40208-45594 GCA_003150395.1 Candidatus Gastranaerophilales bacterium
TATGAAGCTTTATCCATCTTGGTTTTTTCAAGGATAACTTTTGCCTTGTCAATTTCCGGACGAAATGTATACAAAACCGGCAAATCAAATCCGCCGCCAACAAAAGCTCCGGGCCACCAGTTGCCTTCACCTTCGTATTTTGCCTGCCACGCAAAGCCGCCGCCAACCATAATGTTTGGAATTCGCTGGTGTTTTGACAAGATGTATTCCTGATTGTATTTTTCTATGTTGCTGTCAGCAATTCTAATTGAATGACTGTATTTTAATGCAACAGCCTCAATTATATCGTAAGTTGGAAGTTTAATATCTAAAATTGTTAAATCATCACTGAATAAAGATGGTTCTTTAGTATCATACATATCTTCAGTAAGAGATTCGTTTATGACTTTGGTCAAATTGAATTGGGCATTAATTAAATCAGCTTTTGCACGATTAAGTTCAATCAACTGTTTTTTGTAACGAATATCTGACTGCAAAAGTTCTATGTTATAACCGGATTGGGCTTTTGAACGATTTTTAGACAGTTCGACCATGTTTTCAAAAAGCGATTTACGCTCATTCATAATCATTTGAACAGATTTATAATAAAGCACATCAAAATATGCTTTCATAACTCTGATTTTCAGTTCATGTTCATATTGCCTGATTTGGTTTTCGATAACCCGTTTTTGCGCGATTGCGGCTTTTTTTCTAACCCCTCGTTTAAAGGTTTCGATAGGAAGCATTGCCCCAACCTGGCTTGAGTTACCTGTTCGAACCTGGCCGATTAAAATATTTGATTGGATTTGCGGGTTCTGAAGTCTGTTTGCAATTTTAATCTCTGCATTCGCAATTCCGAGTTCCTTGCGCTTTGCCTGCAAATCAAGATTGTTGCGCAAAGTAAGCTGTACAGCCTCATCAAGAGAAACTCTCACAACTTCTGCTTTTACAGGCAAGCAAAAGAATATTAAACATATAACTGTTAAAATCAATCTCATATATAACTATTCCGAAATTTATTTTACCGTAAACAAAAATTTTTGGAATAGTTTTTTTTAAAATTTTTAAAACCGGCCAAATCCAGGCATAAGATTTTAAGAAACATTTACAGCAGGCTTGCCTGAAAATTTAATCAAAATATCAATTACTTTAGGCATCTGGCATACGAAAGAGTAATTTCCATTTGCAAGCGAACATTTTTTACAGTCACATCCGATTGAATAGCACTCCAACGCTTGTTCTGTCCAGGTTTTTGTAATAGAATTTGAAATTTCCCCGTTTGTTTGGGGCTGAAATAAAGAGTTGTCAGATAAATCAATCTTTCCCATTTTGTACCCCCAAAAATTTGTTAATAAACCCTCTGATTTAATTTTAATCCATCAAACAAAAATTTTAATCCTTTAAACAGAGGATTATTTTGCACATAATTCCTCTTGATGAAAAATATTTATCAGGCAATAATTGAAGCATGGCAGCAAATTTTGACTTTCTGAAAAGCACAGACAAAAATCTTTTTGATATTATAACGGAAGCTGAAAAACTATACCGCGACGAATATTTTGAACAATGCATGAGCCAGACCCGCCGGTTTGGCGAAAATATCTGCAAGAATGTTCTCGGAGACCGCCGCACAACAGAAGAAACCTTTGACGACATGCTCGCGACACTTAAAGATAAATCCAAAGGAAATCCACAGGAAAAAGAATTTCTGGACGATTTATATTTTCTTAAAAGAAACGGCAACAAATCCGTACACGGTTCATCTGTAAAAAAAGACGGAATCACAGCCCTTGAATGCCTTCAGCGCGCCTTTGAAGTTGGAATAAGCTATTCTGTATATAAAAACGGCCCATCAGAAAAACTTTTACGCCGGCAATATGATACAGAACTTCTAATCACCGGGAAAAAGAACAAATCTCTTAGCGAACGCTACACCGAAGCAAAACAACGCTCTCAAAAACAAACGCCAAAGAACGAAACTTCTGTTAAAAAAACAGCAGCCAAAAAAGAAAAATTTGCATCAAACAAAACAAAAAACAAAAATTCAAAATCAAAAAATTACCAAAACAAAACAGGCCGGATTTCAATATTCTGGTTAATCATGATTATCGCCTTCACAATTTCTTTGACAACAATCGGATTTTTGCTTTTGACAACAATCAAACCTTAATTACTATCAGATTTTTGAAAAAATTCGTTAATCTTTCTCTGAATTTCAGCCATGGTTTTGTTAAAATTTTCAAGATTATTTTCAGCATTCAGCATCGCCTCGCCGAGTTTTGTTTTGCATTCTTTCATCAAATTTTTGTAATCTTTTGTTTTGGATAACTTTATTGTTTTTTCAGCGACGTCAGGTTTTTGATTAACTTTTTTATGCGCAGGCGGAACCACCGGTGTTTCAACGTAGGTTTTAAAATCTTCTATCGCGCTCAAAGCCTTTTCCAAAACCTCATATACACCGGAATTAGAGATTTCTTCTTCACTGCTGTATTTGAAAACCTCCGGAATCAAAGACGGATATTTTTGATTGAAATTCTGCACAAGCATTCCGTTATTTATCAGAAAATATTTATTTTCACCGTTTTGAGAGAAACAAATTCTCAAAATATTATCGGACTCGCCGCCCTTCATTTTCAAAATTGAAACAGCTTCATTGCTACCGGTTTTAAATCCAAAACCTCTTTGGAAATTATCTTTATTCCAATTTTGATAAGAATTTTTCAGTTTTGAAACTTTTACAGGATTATATGATATAAATTTTTCAGTCAAATCAGAGTAAATTTCGCTAATTTTATCGAAATTTTTAAGAAGTTTCTTGTCCTGCAAAATTTCATTTGGCATATTTTTTTGTGCAATTTTATTTAATAAAAATTTGTTAAAATCATCGAGTTTTTGTTTATATAATTCCAAATATCTGCAAAATTCCGGCACAACTTCGCGCACAGAATTTTCATCATAAAAAGTCAATTTTGGCGGAATTATAGAAAAATTATTTTTGTTAAAATTTGACACAAGATATTTTCCATCTTTAATCAAAAAACCGTCAACAATATCGCCGTTTTTATCATAAATCACCAGACGTGTAAGGCTGCCTTCATCAGTATTTTGAAGAGTTTTGTAATAGATTTGGCATTTTTCCTCTCCTATATTTTGCAATATATAATCCGCCTGACGCGGCTGTATTTTATAATCACCATATTCATACTTTAATTTCAATGCTTGTTTATGCGGAAGCTCTCTTAATAAATTATCTGCTTTTGAATAAAATTCGCTAATATCTGAAAGACTTTTCATATCAGAAATTTTTAATCCAAAAATTTTTGCGCGCAAATCTTTATCTTTAACCTTTTCAAGAAATTTTCTGAATTTTAGCATGGAAAAGTCCAAATCTTCCAAAACTTTTTGGAAAATCACCTCGCGCTTGGTGTCATAATTTGCATGTACAATTTTTTTCGGAAAAACAAAAACACTGTTTGGATTATCGTCTTTTACGAGCTTGTTGTAGCCGTTAAGAGTAAAACTTTCCAAAACATTTCTTTCTTTATAAAAAGAACGTCCCTGTTTGACAACTATTTTCAAAAAATCTCTTCCTGTTTTACCATCCGGAACCCTGACTGCAATCGAAGTGTTATTATCGCCGCAGTTGTGAAAAGTTAAACCTCTGCCAAAACTGAAATCTCCAAACTCTTTTTCAATATTTTCAATACCCTTTTCGGTTTTTCTGGAAAGTATCTCCATGATGCTTTTGTAAGCCTCTGCTACAGATTCGGCCGACAGAGAAGTTTCTCGTTTCAACAAAGGCGGAATTCCTTTAAAACTAACAGTATCAGCCACTGCTTTGCGGGAAATGTAAGCAGGATTAAAAGTTTGATTATTGTAAGTTTTTGGGATTTGATAAGAGGAATTGATAATCATAGTTATCTTTTTTAAAATTCCTGAAAAAAATTTTTTGCGTCTTCAAAAACCACGATGCTGAAATCTAATTATGAAAATTCTTAAGTGCGTAATCAATACATTGAATTATAAACTCGTTACGGCTAATATCGGTTTCAAGCGATAATTCATCAATCTTTTTCAGCATGCCGACATCCAATCTTATGCTGATAACTGTTTTTTCTGGTTTTATTGGCTTGAAATCCTTCATAAAAATACCTTAAATTATTATATTTGATATAAAATATTTAATATATATTCAAATTTCGAATACATATAGTATTTACTTATCGAATAATTTGTGATATTATACTTGTGGCTAATTGCAAAGGTAATGCTGTTTGAGATAAGATATTAATTTGAAAGAAAACTTTAATAAAATAGAAACATTATTAAAGTATAAATAATACAAATCTTTACATACAGTTTAAATATAAGGTCTTTGTGTTATGCTTAAAATATCTGGAAAGTAAGATAATCAGGAGAAAGAGAATTAGTAATGAAAGTATTGATACTTGCAGGCGGATTAGGAACACGCCTCGGTGAAGAAACAGTTTCTAAACCGAAACCAATGGTCGAAATAGGGGGTTATCCTATACTCTGGCATATTATGAAAATTTATTCTCATTACGGATTTAATGATTTCGTAATTTTGACCGGATACAAGTCTCATATTATTAAAGATTATTTTGTGCATTATTATCAGAGATATTCTGATTTAACAATTGATATGCGCTACAATACAATCGAGCTTCACAAAATGCGTACAGAGCCCTGGAAAGTCACAATGCTTTACACAGGTCAAAATGCAATGACAGGAGCAAGAATTAAAAAAGCACAGGATTATGTTGGAGATGAACCGTTCTTACTAACTTACGGCGATGGTGTTTCTGATGTGAATATCAGTGAACTCGTAAAATTTCACAAGAATTCCGGTAAAATCATGACAATGACTTCAGTTCAGCCTTCCGGACGTTTCGGGGCTTTAAATATTGCAAACGATGGAACAATAACTTCATTCCAGGAAAAACCCAAAGGTGACGGCGCATGGATTAACGGCGGTTTCTTTGTTTGCGAACCGGAAGTTTTTAATTATATTGAAGCCGGCAATGACAAAGAAATTTTTGAAAGAAGACCGCTTGAAACAATTGCAAACCACGGCGGGCTTTGCGCTTACAAACACCATGGTTTCTGGCGCCCGATGGATACTTTAAGAGATAAAATCGAGCTTGAAGAAATGTGGGAATCTGATAACGCACCCTGGAAAGTTTGGGAAAAACAAAACGCATACGTAAGCTTAGCCGGAAAGGTTTAAAATGAAGAAAAAAGTTCTTATAACAGGCGGAACAGGTTTCATTGGAAGAAACGTTGTAGACGAATTAATTTCACGCGGCTGGGAAGTTCATTCACTAGTATTTCCGCCATTTGCACCGGAAAAAGAAGGTCTCATTCAGTACGAAATGAACCTTATGGA
>QAMI01000046.1:48974-53509 GCA_003150395.1 Candidatus Gastranaerophilales bacterium
GACAAAGAAATTTTTGAAAGAAGACCGCTTGAAACAATTGCAAACCACGGCGGGCTTTGCGCTTACAAACACCATGGTTTCTGGCGCCCGATGGATACTTTAAGAGATAAAATCGAGCTTGAAGAAATGTGGGAATCTGATAACGCACCCTGGAAAGTTTGGGAAAAACAAAACGCATACGTAAGCTTAGCCGGAAAGGTTTAAAATGAAGAAAAAAGTTCTTATAACAGGCGGAACAGGTTTCATTGGAAGAAACGTTGTAGACGAATTAATTTCACGCGGCTGGGAAGTTCATTCACTAGTATTTCCGCCATTTGCACCGGAAAAAGAAGGTCTCATTCAGTACGAAATGAACCTTATGGACACTGAAGCCGTAAATAAGTTTTTAAAAGAACATAATTTTGAAAACTTAATTCATCTTGCATGGTACGTCGGGCCAAAATGTCATGTTCATGATTTGAACTTGGATTGGACACTTGCAACGCTTAATCTTTTAAAGAATTTTAAAGAAAACGGCGGAAAAAGATTTGCAGGCGCTGGTACTATTTCGGAATACGAATACAAATACGGTTACCTGCTTGAAGATGAAACCCCGACAAGTCCGAAAACTTTGTATGGCGAAAGCAAAAACAGTATTTATAAAATCGCAAGCGTTTATTGCAAACAAAACGGAATTGAATTTAAATGGCCGAGAATATTTAACCTTTACGGACCCGCCGAAAAATCACAGCGGCTAATGCCTTCAGTTATTAACTCCTGCTTGAAAGGAGAAGACGTAAAAGTCAGCGACTGTTTGAAATTCCAGGATTATTTGCACGTCAAAGACACTGCTTGCGGAATTGTTGACGTTTTTGAAAGCGATATAGAAGGCGCTGTGAATATCTGTTCCGGCAAACCTGTACAACTAAGAGCAATTGTTGAAAAAATTGCACAACTCACAAACTTTAAAGGAAAAATCCTTTGGGGAGCAATTCCAGCAGCTTTCGGCGACGAAGTAGTTGTCGGGAACAACGAAAAATTAAAATCAATCGGCTGGAGTCAAAAATATTCATTGGAAGAAGGCCTTAAAGAAACAATAGATTGGTGGAAAGAACATAATAAAGGAGAATTATTGAATGTCTGATTTTAATAATGTATACAAAGGCAAAACAGTTTTAGTCACAGGCCACACCGGCTTTAAAGGAAGCTGGCTTTCAATATGGCTTACAATGCTTGGCGCAAACGTTGTCGGTTATGCTCTTGAACCATATTCACAACGCGGAAATTACAAAGCTTCTCACCTTGAAAAACACTTGTTTGCAGATGTAAAAGGCGATGTTCGCGACAGTAAAAAGCTTGAAGAAACAATTGAAAAATACCAGCCGGAAATTATTTTCCACCTTGCAGCTCAAGCATTGGTAAGAACAGCATACGCAGACCCTAAATATACTTATGAAACAAATGTAATGGGCTCACTGAACATTATGGAAGCAGTAAGGAAATTTGACTGCATAAAAACAGTTGTTATGATTACTTCTGACAAATGCTACGAAAACGTTGAACAAATCTGGGGCTACAAAGAAACAGACAGAATGGGCGGTTACGATCCGTATTCATCATCAAAAGGCTGTGCAGAATTGATGATTTCTTCCTACAGAAATTCTTATTTCAACCCGAAAGATTACGCAAAACACGGCAAAGCAATCGCCTCAGTCCGCGCCGGAAACGTTATCGGCGGCGGAGATTGGTCAGACAACAGACTTATCCCGGATTGCATAAGATTTATTGAAGAAGGCAAAGATATCGAAATCAGAAGTCCGAAAGCAACACGTCCATGGGAACACGTTTTAGAACCCTTAAGCGGATATCTTCGCGTCGGCCAGAAATTAATGGAAGAACCGGTTAAATACTCTGAAGGTTTCAACTTTGGCCCGCCAATCGAATGCAACAAAACCGTTTGGGAAGTTGTAGAATATTTGGTTAAATATTACGGTAAAGGCAAAGTTGTAGATGTTTCAGGCACTGACATGGTTCATGAAAATACGCTTTTAAGCCTTGATGTTACAAAAGCATACAGAATGCTTAACTGGAAAGCAATGCTGAATCTTCATGAAGCAATTGAATTCACTGTTGATTGGTACAAAGAAGCTCTTCACAATGATGATATGTTTGAATATTGCAAAAAACAGATTAAAGCTCACACAGCAAAAGGGTATTTGTGGGAGAATAAATAATGCCGGAAGCAAAAGTTTCAATAGTTATACCTATTTGGAACACAGAAAAATACTTAGAGAGATGTCTGCAAAGTTTGGTTAACCAAACTTTGCAGATTATTGAAATAATCTGTGTAAACAATGGTTCTACAGACCGCTGCGGTGAAATTATTGAAAACTTTGCCAAATCTGACAAAAGAATTAAAGTTGTCAACATTGAACACGGCAGCATTTCAAAGGCGAGAAATTCAGGAATTGCTGTATCAACCGCGCCATATATAACTTTTGTAGATTCAGATGATTGGGTTGAGCCGGAATGTTATGAGACTGCTTTAAAAGAGTTTCAAAAAGATTCTGATATTGATATAGTTTGCTGGGGCGCTAATATTGTTAACAAAGACTTGGATAAAAATGCCCAAATTCTCCTCAATGCAAGAAAATATCACAAAATCAAAATTAACGGAAAATATAAAGTGACAGACAAAATTTCTTCCAAAACAACCGTCTGTATATGGAATAAACTTTTTAAAACAGATATTATCAAAAAAAACAATGTTATTTCGCCTGAAAATGTCGAACTTCTCGAGGATACTTCATTTTTCTATACTTATCTTGCAAATTGCAATTACGCTTATTTTATAAATAAGTATTTTTACAATTACGTTCAGAGAAAAAACTCCGGATATGAAAAAATACTTTCCGGTGAATCAAACATAATAGCGCCGCGCCTTCAAAACTTAAATTATATTACTCATTATTATAAAAACAAAAATATTCTTGATAAAAAAGCAGAATTAGTACTTGATTTATTTGAACAATGGCTAAGACAAGATTACAAAAACTCACGCAAAGAAAACAGATTTAGAGTTCTTGAAAAAGCGGCTGATATTGCCATAATGCTAGACAGTAAACCTTTTGCAAATTCTTTCATAAAAAATCTGCAAGTAAAAAATTTTGATACTGTCAATGATATTATAAACAATAATTATCATAACATTTTTGGCAATAAACTTTTCGGATTGTTTCAGGTCGCCGATTACGACAAATATGCGCTGAGACTTTTCGGAATAAAAATCTCTTTTAAACACAAAAATATAAGTAAAGGAGTGCAATGGCAACAGTAATTTTAGGAAGCGGAATAGCAGGAATTTCTGCCGGATATCATTTACAAAAAAATGGTGAAAAAGCTGTTATTTATGAACGAGATAGTGATTGGGGAGGTTTATGCAGCAACTTCACAATTGAGGGCTTTCGTTTTGACAAGTTTGTTCATTTTACCTTTGCGCCTGACGATTATATAAAAAATATTTTTGAAAAATCATCACCGACATTTGCACACCCGAGTGTTTCAAGCAATTTCTACAAAGGTTTCTGGCTGAAACATCCCGCGCAAAACAATCTTGCGCCGCTGCCGGCAGACGAAAAAGTTGAGATAATTAAAGGCTTCATAAATCGTCCGCACAAAACTTTTGAAGAACTTGAAAGTTATGAAGATTGGCTTCGTGTTCAATACGGTGATTATTTTGCGGAGAATTTCCCGTTTAAATACACCCGCAAATACTGGGGAGTCGAACCCAAAAAACTCGAAACAAAATGGGTTGGAAACCGCATGCACAGCCCTGATTTAGATGAAGTTTTGAAGGGCGCCTTCGAAGTTCAGGACAAGAATTTTTATTACACATCACATATGAAATATCCTAAAAAAGGCGGGTTCCGTTCAATTTTGAATAACTGCCGCGAAGGTTTGGATATAAGATTTAACAAAGAAGTTGTGAAGATTAACCCTTCAGCAAAAACCGTATTTTTCAAGGATGGAAGTTCCGTGAAATATGACAGATTGATTTCGTCGCTTCCTCTTCCTGAAATCGTTAAAATGATAGACGGAATTCCGGCTGGTATAAAAAAAGCCGGTGAAGATTTGATGCACACATGCGGTTATATGGTTTCGTTAGGTTTTAATCGAGCGGATGTTGCAAAACATCTCTGGTTTTATATTTATGACGAAGATATTCTTGCAAGCCGCGTTTATTCACCGAATTTGAAATCACCTGACAATGCTCCTGAAGGCTGCAGCTCATTGCAGGCAGAAATTTTCTTCTCAAATAGAGCAAAAATTCCGCCAGCAGAAGAAGTATTAAAAAATACTCTAGAAAAGCTTATGGAAATGGGAATTTTCAAGGAAGAAGACCTTGTCGTGAAAGACATCCGGTTTGAAAAGTATGCGAATGTAATATTTGACAAAGATATTTACAAAAACCGTGAGATTGTATTAGAATATTTGAAAACAATAGGAATAGAAAGCATCGGGCGTTTCGGCAAATGGGAATACATGTGGACGCATCA
>QAMI01000022.1 GCA_003150395.1 Candidatus Gastranaerophilales bacterium
AAGGAGCTGAAAATATGAATATAACTGGATTTAACGGGGGGGGGGGCACCCGCAAAATAAGCTCCTAAAGGGTTTTGTAAATGTTTTTGGCAATAACGCCGTTGCTTTTACCATGTCAGAAGTTTTGATAACTCTCGGTATAATTGGCATTATTGCAGCCATGACCTTGCCAGGATTAATAGGCAAATATCAGTTCAAAGCTTGGGAAGTTGGTTTAAAAAAACAGTATTCACTTCTTCAAAATGCGATTAATCTGGCGGTAAACGATGAAGGTATTCAGGCATGCTATACCTATTTTCCAAAAGGATCAATCTCTTATTCTGGTAAAACTCAAGATTGTGATTTATTATTGAATTATCTTGTATCTTTATTAAAACTAAAACCATACAATGATGATATAAAAACTAAATATGCTAAACGAGACGTAGTGAGAGCTCAAGAAGGAAAAAGTATTAATTGGACTTGTGATTATGATAGGGCTGTTTCGCAGGCTAAGGTTTATGGAGCCAATGATGGAACAATTTTCATGTTTTATTTAAAAAATGTTCCGGCTTTTGTGCTTATAGACGTTAATGGTGAACAAAAACCAAACAAATGGGGCTATGATGTGTTTGCAATGATTTTGTCAAACCATAATGATTACACAAATCCAAGTCCAAGAATTCTTTTAACTGATGAACTCTGTTCAATCATTGAAAAGGGTGGACGTTTCCCGCGTACAATTTTAAGAAATCAAGATATTGAAAATACATCAACCTGGGATTATTATTGGTAAACTTTAATTTAAAAGCTTATCTATATCAATTTTAGTTCTTAATTTAAGTGCATAAATATTATCGCGATTAAAGTTTGAAAGCTTAACCGCATCTTTTTCGGTTGTGACGATTGTTCCTTGCGGCAAATCCTCCGGCATATAGATGTGATGATCGTCAAATGTTAAAGTTTTTTCAATTTTGTAGTTATTTAAAAATTTATAAAACTGTTCCGGCTGACCGATTGCGCACATTGCTGTTATTGAGCTTCCGTCAGGCAAGATTTCACCGTTTTTAATGTTATAAACGTAATTCGGTTCTGTGTAGCAAACTGTTGTTTTTATACACATTTTCTTTGCAGTAATTTTTGCTAACTTTTCAGCACGCGTGTGGTCTGTGTTTTTGCTTACTATAACAACTCGGTCAACGCGGTTGAAAGCTTCTAAACCTTCTCTTAAAGGTCCTGCAGGCAAAAGATGTTCATTTCCATACATTTTTTCGCTGTCCGATAAAATAATATCAAGGTCGCGATGAAGTTTCCTGTGTTGAAATCCGTCATCAAGAATTATTTTTGTAACACCATATTTCTTAATTGCATATTTGGCTGCTTCAATTCGGTTTTTGGAAGTGATGACAATTGCGCCCGTTGTGTTTTGTGCAAGCCAAAAAGGCTCATCTCCTGCAAGCCTTGCGTTATGAAAAACTTCTTTACCGTCCGAAATTACGTTAATTTGTTTGTTTGAAAGTGCTCCTCCGTAGCCGCGTGAAATTATGGCTGTTTTTTCACCTTTTGAAATAAAATACTTTGCAATTTCTGAAACAACTGGTGTTTTACCAACACCTCCGGTTGTGAGATTTCCGACAGAAATTACATAGGCATCAACTTTTTCAGGTTTTAAAATGTTTTTATCATAAAGAGCATTTTTAAGTGAGCTTGCGGCTCCGTAAAATATTGAACAAAATTCAAGAAGTCTGAAAAGTGCACCTTTTGCGTTTTTATCATAGTGTATTTTTGTTATGTGGGTTTTAAAATTCATATTTTTATACGCTGGATTGTTTCACACTCGTTCGCAATGACTTTTTGTTTATCTTAATTCTTAGAACATCAATCTCCAGAGTAAAAATCTTTTGTTGAGTTTTTCCGAGAATTTTCTTAAATTACACGTTGTAACTTTTGTATCGTCAATTATTGTCTGAAGTTCGGTTTTCTTTTCCGGTGTCATTTTATTGACGGAAGCAAGGGCGGTATTGAGGTTAATCATTGCCTTGTTTGCATTTGCAACCGTATTTGTTAAATCTTTTTTCAACTGGTCATCTTTTGTCATTCCGTTTATGTAACCGCTGATTTCATTTGCATTGTGTGCGATTTCACGGATATCGGAAGCCATTTGTTCAGCTTCTTCTTCATTGCCGATAATTTTATTTATATTTTGAGCAAGTTTATCCATCGAATTTGCTGTTGACATCATTGTGGTTTTGAATTCCGGATCACCTATTACCTGGTTAATGTTGTTCGACATTACATTAAAGTCATTTGAGGTTCTGTCTAACAGCGCCATAAGAGTTTTTATATCTTCCTGGGAGGATTCAATAAGGGCATCAACTTTGCTCATCGTAGCTGTTGTTTGGTTTGTTAAAGAGTTGATATTTTTAATTGAACTTTTAAGTTCTGCAATAACTTCATCAGACAGGATTTCGTTAACTTTTTTGTTTGTTTCTGTTAAAGATTCAGCCGCACGATACTGCCATTCCATAAAATCTGAAATGCGCATTGGTTCAACTATGGTGTATGGTGAAGTTTGAGTCGGATATGGAAGCGTAACATTATCTAACGTTGAGATTAATAGTTTTTTCTTCCCTCCATCAGAAACCGCTTTTCCTTTTAAAAATTCCGGAAGTATCAGACCCGGTAAGTTCACTATGTAATCAACTTTATAAGCATTTTTTGTTTTAATAGATTCCCGTACGTTAAAAGGTACAACTTCGCTTGACACAACTTCTATATTTTTAATTTTTCCGACATCATAAAATTCTTCATCAAGCTTCATTTGAACAGCGTCATCTTTATACAAAACATTTCTGTTTTCCATAGGGATGTATATAGTTCTTGTTTTGGGCGGAGTAATTTCCAAAAATAATTCTCCGATAAGCCCTGATTGCTGGATTGAAAAAACAGAAGCTTTCGGGATTTCAATGTTAGGCTCGGTTATCACGAATTTTACTTTTACATAACTGTTTTCGCTATCTATTACAGGCGTAATCTGTTCGACCTGACCGACTTTCAACCCCATCATCTGTACACCTGAGCCAGTGCGCATACCGTTTACATCTTTAAAGTTTATTTCAATTCTTTTTGCTGAAGTTAAAGCTCTTCCCTTAACTTTCAATACTACTCCGACCAAAAGTATTAATGATAAAAGAGTTAAAAGTCCCACTTTAAAAGATGATGAAAATTTCATTAATAACCTTTCCTGTGTTTACGCAATGGATAAGTTTATTGTATCAGAAAAAATATTTAATGCAAAGCTTTTATAAGGGTTATTTTTTTATCTTATGCAGGTGCGATTTTACGAAATTTCCAAGCTGTGAAAATAAGCCTTTTTGTTTGTATTTAAGAACTTCATCAGCTTCGCATTTTTCAATAACGTCCTGAATATGTGCTTTTGCTGCTTCTCTTTCAATTTTTAGGAAATAATCATTTGAATATTCTACATTACCCGGCTCATGCAAATCTTTCGGCTGTGTATTTGCGCGAAAACTAAGCTTTGCTGTACAAATTTTATACCCTGTTTTCATATTAGACTCCTGTTGTACAGAAAGTAAAAACTGTGAATAAAATTTTTTGCTATTTACTGAATATAATTTGAAAGGATATTTTTTACATAATTTTGGGTTTCTGCATACGGTGGAACCCCGTCGTATTTGTCAACAGCTCCCGGGCCTGCATTATATGCAGCGAGCGCCAGAATTACATTCCCGTTATATTTGTTAAGCATGGATTTCAAATATTTTACGCCGCCTTCTACGTTTTGTACAGGATTAAATGGGTCTTTGACGCCAAGGCTTGCAGCTGTTGCAGGCATGAGCTGCATTAAACCCATTGCGCCGGCTTTTGATTTTGCTCTCGGGTTAAATCCGGATTCCTGTTTGATTACTGCTTTAATAAGATTCTCATCAATCCCATGTTTTTGTGAAATCTGTGAAATCATGTTTAAAAGCTGGTGATTGTTAGATGTTGGCCGTACCGGACTAACTTCTCCGCTTTGGGAAATCTTTATTTCCTGCAATTCCCGTAAAGCATTATTTAATGTGTTTGTCGGGTTTTGAGTTTTGACGATATTTGCATTAACTCTCATTGACTGCGGGTTTAGCAGTAATGAACCAAATTCACTTTTAGTAGAAGTTTTTAAAACATTTTCAAAGGATTGAACATTAGTTCTGTCAGCCGGATAAATAGTATCAATAGGGCTTTGCGGCTGCTGAATTTCGTTTCTGAAATTTGCAACACGATTATTAAGCTGTGCATATCTTTGCATTGCTTGCGTCTTTCCGCCTGAATTCAATAATCCCTGTATCATTTCCGAGAACATAATTTCCGCCCCTTGTATTTTGTGTTGAAATTTTGCATGACTAAATTCCAACTAACGTAACTATTTTACCGTTTAAAACTACCTTTGTTATCCTCTATTTGAATTAATGATTTAAAAAGAAATGTCAAATTTTCAGAGTATAAACGTGAAAAGTGTAACGTTTAAAGTTCGTTACGTAATTAAACTAAATTTTAATATCAGGCAATTTCTTTATTCTAAATGTTTTTATTATATTAGGGAAAATTATTGAGAAAAAATCGTCTTGAAAAGTTTATTTAATAAACATGCAGTCGCCGTAAGAGAAAAATCTGTATTTATTTTCAACAGCTTGCTTGTATGCCTCAAAAATGAAATCTTTTCCGGCCAAAGCGCTTACCAGCATTAAAAGCGTTGATTTTGGCAGGTGAAAGTTTGTAATTAAATTATCTATAACCTTGAATTCATAAGGCGGATAAATGAAAAGCTCTGATGCGGAATTGCAGGCTTTAATCTCTCCAAACTGCTGATATGCGGTTTCCAGAGTTCTTACGGTCGTTGTGCCGACTGCCGTAATCTTTTTACCTTGCGCTTTTGCCTCGTTAATTTTGCGAGCTGTTTCTTCTGATATTTCAAAGGTTTCGGAGTGCATTTTATGCTCTAAAATGTTTTCGCATTTTACCGGTCTGAAAGTCCCAAGCCCGACATTAAGAGTTACATATGCAATTTCGACACCTTTATCTTTCAATTTTTGCAAAATTTCTTCCGTAAAATGCAATCCGGCTGTAGGCGCAGCAACAGAACCTTCGTCTTTTGCATAAACTGTTTGATAGCGTTCAAAGTCAAGTTTTTTTATGTCTTCATCCGCAAGTTTTCTCTCAATGTATGGCGGAAGCGGAATGTTGCCGTTTCTGTGAAGAACATCAAGCAGATTTCCTTCATAAATAAGTTCAACAATCCAGCCGCCGTCTTCTTTGGTGCGTTCAAGTGCTTTTACGGAAAGTTCTTCGCTTATGGTGACCACCGTTCCTGGCTTAATGCGTTTTGAAGGCTTTATCAAAACTTCCCAAGTGCCTTCTTCCCCTCTCCCTTTTGGAGAGGGGGCCCGAAGGGCAGGTGAGGTTTTAATATTTTTCAACAAAAACACTTCAATTTTAGCACCTGTGTCTTTGTGTCCGATTAACCTTGCCGGCATGACTTTTGTGTCATTCAGAACCAGAAGTGTATCTTTATCAATTAAATCAACAATGTCATAAAAATGCTTGTGCGAAATTTGTCTGGTTTTACGCTCCAAAACCATCATTTTTGAATTTTCGCGTTTGTCGGCTGGAAGTTGTGCAATTAATTCTTCCGGCAGTTCATAATCAAATTCCGATACAAGCATTTTTCAAACCTTATTTCTGACCGAATTTCTTTTTCAATGTGTCAAGAATTGAGCCGTTAACTTCAGGTTTTTTCTCGTCAACTATTTCAGCTTCAATAACTTTTGAACCGTCAGTTGCTTGAACTTTTTTAGCCGCTTCTTCTGCATCCATTTGTTTGTTGACAATTACAGTCTGTAATACCTGAATAACATTTGAAACTATAAGGTAAATCAAAACCCCTGCAGGAATTGGGATTATCACGAATGTTGCGATAATCATAACAGGCATGAATGTGCCCATTGATTTTTGAATTGCCTGCTGCGTCGGGTCGTCAGACATCGCATTTTTGTTTTGGGCCATCATGAGTTTTTGTGACAGCCACATTGTTAAACCGAATAATGCGATTAGAGCCAAAACGTCCCAGTGGAATGTACGTTCAACTTCTTTAGAAGGAACAGATGCCGTTAAAAGCCCTCCGTTGCGTTCAAAAGTGACTTTTTCAGTTTCTTTTGTGTTTACATCTGTTATGCTCATTTCGGCCTTTTGGATTTGGTCAAGCTGGCTGAATTTTAAATCTAATTGGTCAAGACTTACTTTAAAGTCAATCGGGTCGCCCGGAACGAGTTCTCCTTGAACTTCAAGGGCTTTGTTCGGTTTGTCAACTTTAACATTTTCAAGAGTTTCGTTCGGAAGATAAACTGTTGCAGTTTTTCCGAGTATAAATGTGTCGTATTTTGAAGTTCCCATGACGCCGTCATTTGAAATTCCTGCTGTGGCGCGAAGCGTTGTTGCAAGGCTTTTTACAAACAAGAATTGTGTGTCATGCGCAATTTGGATAAACTGCGGACTCATCAAAGCAGAATACAGAAGTATGAAAACCGGCATTTGAACCAATAGAGGCAAGCATCCGCCCATGGGGTTAAATTTGTGTTCTTTGTAGAACTCCATCATTTTCATCTGCATTTTTTGCGGGTCATTTTTGTAGCGTTCCTGAATTGCTTTAAGCTTTGGCTGCAAAGTTTGCATCTGGCGCATAGAGCGTTGTTGTGAAACGTTAAGCGGCCATAAAAAGAGTCTTACAATTATTGTTAAAACAATTATAGCTAGTCCGTAATTTCCGACAAAGTGTGCGAGCATTTTTAATGCTTCAATAGTTAAAGTTGTGAAATCCAATTTCCCTAATCCTCATCTAATCTTAAAATGTGTATTTAGTACAATATTAATTGTATTACAAAAAAAGAGGGCGTCAATGATACCCTCTTTTTTGTTTATTTGTCAAATGTTTTGATAATTTCGAGAATTTGTTTTAGCTGAACAAGTGATAATTTTTCCAGAATTGAATTTATAAGACGTAAAACTTCTACCTTAGACTTGTTTATTGTGGTAGACCGACATAAAACGTCTGGTAAAATGCCAAATTCTTTGCAGATATTATTGATTGTTTGCGCTGAAGGCATAACATAGTTACATTCAATTTTGCTGATAGCTCTTGCTGATTTACCAATTCTTTCAGCAAACTGTTCTTGAGTTAGTCCTTTTTCTAACTTGAGCTTTTTAATATTTGAATTTACCAACTTCTGAAAATCCATTAATAAATAATATAAAATTATTAAGTTTAATTGAATGAGTTATTTTGATATAAATTAGAACTATTTTGATACAAGCCACACACACACACAACAACAACACGTACCCACGAGGTATTATAACGAATTAAATTTTCAAAGCAAATCAACAATTAATAATAAGTACGAAAAGTAAAATGTTTTTTTAGTACAACTGTAAAAACCGCGTGCATGTTCACAATGTAATTGTGTATGTAAAAAAAAGCACAAAAAAAGACACCCTAAAGTGTCTTTTTTAAATGGTCGGGATGACACGATTTGAACGTGCGACCCCCTCGTCCCAAGCGAGGTGCGCTACCAAGCTGCGCTACATCCCGATATTATATTAAATTTTCAACCTCCGGCGCAGCTTGTGGCTCACTAAAGTTCGCTCCATATTATCCGCGACGGCACGGGCGCAAATAATACTTAATTATTTGCTTTTGTAGCATTCCCCCGATGGCTCCTGCTACATCCCGATATATTAAATTTTCAACCTGTTTAATCCTAAACTAAACAAAATTACAAGTCAAGGCTTATGAATTTTTCTCAGTAATAACACTCTGCTTTGCCGCAACTCCAAGGCCAAGCCCTGCTATTACGTATGTCAGCCAGGCAAATGCGTAATTCCTTTTTAAAGGTTTTAAATTCATTGTGTTATCAACAGCTTTTTTAACTTGTTTTGCCGCGTTTATTCCGCGAAGTGATGCAAGGCCTTCTTCCAAAATCGTCGGAAGAAATCCTAAAAATCCAAGCGCAAAAGCATGCTTTTCAATAAAAGTTTTTTGTCCGTCAGGTTTTTGTGTGGAATTGTTTAGTAATACAAGCGCAGTTGGTACAGAGGCGGCGTAAATTCTTGATTTTTGAAGGAATTTTAAAAATTTCCCTTTGTGTGCCGTAATTGCATGACCGAGTTCGTGCAAAATCAGAGAAGGTTTGCTTTTTGGTGCAACAGCAAGCTTTAACTGGTCCGTATAAAAAGCATTTTGGCCTTTTGCAACAGGTTCAAGTTCCCCAAGGATATTGATGCCTGATTTACTATATTTCGCTGCAACTTGTGCCGCGTTTGTTTTGTCAATGAATTCTACGGCAACTGTTTTATCTAATTTGTTTTCACTCAGCATTTTCGATGCAATTTTTTCGACATTTTCACGACTGGTGAACTCTTTTCCCTGCATAAGTTTTTTACCGCACCATTCGGAAGCTTTAGTGAGTAAAATGGCGATACCTTGCAGTATTCCGGCACTTGCCGCAAGTTTTACGACTCCGTTGTCTTCCTTAGGCTGCGAGTACGTGCGAGGATAACTCTCATACGGGTTTGACGTATAATAGCGATGCTGAAAATTTGGAAATCTGTTAGTAATACCTTCCACGATTTATATAAAACCACTGAAAAGATTTATTTGCTAGTTTTTTAATGAAATTTTACATTATAAAACTTCAGCAAACTCTTCTTTTGGAGCCGCGCATACTGGGCATAGCCAATCCGGAGGCAGTTCTTCAAATTTGGTTCCTTCTTTTTCTTCGTCGTAAATATAGCCGCAAACTTTGCATAAATATTTCATTTTGTTAACCTCCTTTTCTAATGTTGTTAATTGTGTTAAAATAATTGCTATGGAAAATTTGAAAATACACATTATGAAACAAAAAGTTTATTATGCAGACACTGATGCCTACGGAGTTGTTTGGCACGGTGCCTATTTAAGATGGCTTGAGGCTGCCCGCGTTGAACTTTGCGAGGATATGGGGCTTAATCTTATTGATTTAAAAAATAATGATATTGCCCTGCCTGTGGTTAATCTTAATGTTCGCTACAAAGCTTCTGCAAAACTTAATGACAATCTTATTATTGAGACATTCATCTCTAAGTACAATGGCTTGTCGGTTACATTCTCCCAGCTAATTAAGTCTGCCGAAACCCAAAAATCTTTTATTGAGGCAGAAATTGATGTCGTGGCAATTAATAATTCAGGAAAACTTTACCGACGTATGCCGTCAGTACTTGCTGAAGCATTTGAGCGGGAGGTAAAATGCCTTCAACCCGTCTAAACAAATTTATTGCCTCCTCTGGTCTGTGTTCAAGAAGAAAAGCTGATGAACTTATTGAAAGCGGTGTAGTTTTTGTAAATGGCAAAAAAGTTACAGAACTGGGTTTTCTGGTTGGAGCAAAAGACAAGGTTTTTGTTAATCAAAAGCAAATCCGTCCTGTTAAACACGAATACTACAGATTTTATAAACCTGCCGGCTACATTACAACGGCTGAGGACGAAAAAGGCCGGAAAACAATATATGACTTACTTCCTGAAAGTATGTATCATTTAAGACCTGTAGGACGTTTAGACAAAGATTCAACCGGCCTCTTGATTTTAACAAATGATGGTGATTTAATAAATGAGCTGACTCATCCTTCAGTGAAAGTTCCAAAAGTTTATCTTGTTTCAATTGAAAGTAATATTCATCCTCATGAATTAGAGCAGATGGCGGCAGGGATTGAGATTGAACCTGGCAAAAAGGCTTATGCGGATATAACAGTATTGGAAGCTGATAAAAAGCATACTTATATGCAAATCACACTTTATCAGGGAATGAACAGGCAAATTCGAAAGATGTTTGAGCATTTTGGATATGAGGTTAAAACTTTAAAACGTATTCAGCATGCTATAATAAATTTAGATGGTTTAAAGCGGGGTGAGTTTAAACCGATAAAACCAAGGCAGATTAAGGATTTAAAAAATTTCATGAGCAGGATTAAGAACAATGATTAAAGTCGCAATTACCGGGAACATTGCCGCAGGCAAATCAACAGTAGAAAAAATTTTGATAAATCAAGGTTATTCTGTTTTAAATACAGATAATGTTGGTCACGATCTTTTGGATGGAAAACCCGATGTATTTAAATCTTTTCCTTTTTATATTGATGTTGCCAAGGAAGTTTTGCGTGCATTTAAAGGATATGAAATATTGGATGAAAGCGGGCGTATTTGCAGGAATAAACTTGGAAAACTGGTTTTTTCCGATAAAACCTTGCTTAGACGTCTGGAGTCTGTAATTCACCCTCTGGTAAGACTTAAAATATACGAATTTTTTGAAGAACATAAAGATGAAACAGTTGTATTTGTATCAGTTCCGCAGTTGTATGAAGCAGAAATGCAATACATGTTTGATAAAGTTTTACTTGTATTCTCTGAAGACAAATATAGATATAAACGTCTTTTAAAACGTGACGGTTATACTGAAGAATATGCTTCAGCCCGTATTAATGCCCAGATGTCACAGGTTGATAAACTTCTTTTATGTGATGATTGTATTGAAAACGATGGAACTATTGGGGAATTAAAGGTTCGTATTGCTTATCTTCTTAATGAATACAAACATTATAAACCTAAACGGGTACGAAAACCCTGACGTTATCGGATTCTTTAATATTATTGTTTACAAAAAAGCTTATTGCATTTCCATTGCCGTCAGTTGTTTCGGTGTGTCCGTATCTCGAATTGTATCCAGCATCGCCTGGAGCGTAGCATAAAATGCATCCAGCAGGAAGTTTTTTGATATCCTTTGCGGCAATGGATACTTCTTTAAAGTTTGCAGTATTATTTTTCAGAATTGCCGGCATATCATCAGCATCACCTGATTGATATGAACCAAGTCCTGCATTTGCAATACCAGTTTTAACTGCTCTTGCACAGTATCCTTTTTGAGAATTCTGTAGACCGTTGATAGTTGCAGCTGCAAGTTTTGCGCCTTTTTCTTTGTTGTAAATCTTTGCAACCTCAGCAAGTGTTGTGGTTGTTGAAGGTTTTAGATTTGAGTAAGAAGACGTTTTCTTTGTTGAGAATTTAGAAAAATCTAATTTTGGCATTTTAATTTCGGGCATAACAGGATAAGCCGGCATGAAATCAAAATTCATAAATCTTGTGCTGTCGAAATGTTTTCCTGAAAGTTCAGGATAAAAAGTATCTTCTGAGTATGAAGACGGAGGAATAAGAGGCATTTCAAACAACCTGAAAGCAGGCATTGAAAAGTTAAACAGATTTACGTTTGTAGTAAAAACCGGTGGCAATGAGGGTGTGAACGCCGGCATGCTGAAAGGAGCCTGAACACCATTAAACCCGAAAAAATTAAAGTTATTAAAATTTGCAAATCCGAATGTCAAAACAATATTCCTCTTAATTCCTCTATTTATATAAAGGAATTTTCTATAGAAAAATTGCCATAATGTAACGGTTTGTAAAGTTTAAGCTGTATATGCATACCCGAACTGTATATCAAGAAAGCGGATTGATTACAATGCCTGACAAAAGTTTCGGATAAAAATACGTAGACTTTTGCGGCATGCGGCAGCCGGCAGCCGAAATTCGTCTGATATCTTCGATTTTCGGATACGCCATGATGAATGAGGCTTCGGCTTTGCCCAAATCAATCATGTCAAAGGCTTCATTTTCAACTTTGATGTATTTAATACCATCTTGAGACATCTGCTCTTCTTCTGTAAAACCGAGTTCTTTTGTAAGGATTACTTTGTGTAAAACTGTTAAATCAAGAGTTTTTAAAACTTCAGGCACTTCAAATTCATCCAAAATTGAACTTACATCTTCGCGTAAGGTTAAAAGATAGAATTTGTTGACATTCTTCATATACAAGCCCATTGAAATCTTATCTTTTGCTGATTTTTCAATCGCGTCAAGAAATTCTTTTTTTACTTCCCGCTTGTTTGCGCCTGTGAAAGTGTAATCTTTTACATCAAAGTATTTTTTGACGCTTTCCAAAAGCACGTAAGGCTCAATCCATTTTGTGATAATTCTGTGAGTCGGATAAATCAGCAAATCATCATCCATATTTGTAAAATAACTCATTACATAATTAGCTTCACCTGCGTTTTCTCCTAATGAATTTCTGTAATTCAGTGCAGTTTCGTAGCGGTGATGTCCGTCAGCAATAAGCAGTGTTTTGTCTGCTAAAACCCTTTCTATAAGCGAAATTATTTCGTCATCTTCGATTTTGTAAACAATATTTTGAACCCCGTTGTCGTCAGTGACATCAATGAACGGCTTTGCGCTTAAGTCAACAGCATTTTCGATTTGTTTTTCAGGGTCTGAGTAAACCATAAATATCTGAGAAAAATTTGCTTTGCAGGCTTTTGTAAGTTTAAGCCTGTCTTCCTTCGGACCGCTCATTGTGAATTCATGCGGAAGAATATTTTTTGTTGAAAAGTCTTCTATTTTGTTGCGTGCGATAAATCCTTTGCGGACAACCTCTTTTCCATTAAGCTTGTATTTTTGTACCAAATACAAAATTACAGGCTTTTCATTTTTTACAAGGATATTTTCGCTGAGCCAGTTTTGAAAGCTTTTTGCTGCATCTTCATAAGGGTTTTCAGCATTTGAAAGAATTAAGCGCGTGATGTTGTAAGGGCTTCTTTCATAAAGTTCATCGCGGTATTTCTCGCTTATAACATCATAAGGCGGCGCGATAACTTCATTAATCTTAACTTTTTCCTGATTATAAACGATTGCATTTAATGGTTTAATTTCAATTGCCATATTACACCTGCGCTTCTTCTTGTGCTTTAAACTGCATTTCATAAAGATTTCTGTAAATACCGTCAGGAAGCATCATTAACTGGTCATGTGAACCTAATTCAGCAAGTTCTCCTTCGTTTACAACCGCAATTCGGTCTGCATTTTTGATTGTTGAAAGCCTGTGGGCAATTACAAAAACTGTTTTATTTTTGATTAAGTTGTCAAGCGCTCTTTGTACAATTGCTTCTGATTTATTGTCAAGAGCGGATGTTGCCTCATCTAAGATTACAATTGGTGCGTCTTTCAAAATTGCACGCGCAATCGCAACTCTCTGGCGCTGCCCGCCTGAAAGCGTTGCGCCGCGTTCGCCGACAACTGTATCTAGACCATCATCAAGAGCATCTATAAATTCATCTAAATGCGCCATCTCAATAGCTTTTTCCAGCTGTTCAGGTGTTGCTCCTTCATTTCCCATCATTATGTTGTCACGGATTGTGCCTGAGAATAGGAAATTATCCTGAAATACAAATGCTATATTGTTTCTTAGTGATTTCAGGTCAAATTTTCTGATATCAACACCGTCAAACTCAATTGACCCTGATTTGACATCATAAAATCTTGGCAAAAGACTTACCACAGTACTTTTACCTCCGCCGGAGTTGCCGACAAGTGCTATTGTCTCATTCTTATTAACGGATAGGCTGAAATTTTTTAAAACTGGTGTGTCTTTTTCGTATTCAAAATATACATTTTTAAAGTCGATTGTTTTTTCAAACCCGTTCATTGCAAAACCATTTTCAGGAGATTTGATATGAGGAACCAAATCAAATAGTTCAAAAGTTCTTCCCATTGCAACAAAAGTCTTTTGGAGTGCTGTAAGATTGTGTCCAAGAGTTTTTGTCGGCTTGTAAAGAAGCAATAACGAAGTTACGAAAGACGCAAAACTCCCGGCGGTCATTTGGCCTGTGAGTATTAAGTGGTTTCCGTAAGCCATAACAAGCGCAATTCCAACAGAGCAGACTGAATACATAATTGGTGACATCCAGCCGACGCGTTTTGAAAGAGACATTTCTAGATGAAACTGTTCGTGGATTTGTTTTTCAAATTTTTGGTTCTGCTGGTCTTGCAGATTGTAAGCTGCCATGATTTTATTTCCGGCAAATGTTTCGTTAAAATTTGTTGTCATGTTCCCGCCGACAACCATTGAGGCATTGGAAACTTTTTTGATTTTCTTTCTTATGAAAAGCACCGGAGTAATTGCGATTGCCATGATTGTCACGCCAATGATTGCAAGTTTCCAGGAATTATACAGCAGAACAGCAACAAGTCCTACAAGTCCGAAAATTGTTGCAATAAAAGATTTCAAAGTATCGATTATATTTTTCGAAGCAGTTTCGGGGTCTGTCAAAAATCTTGTAAGCACAATGCCTGAAGAATTTACGTCATAAAACTGCGGGTCAAGTCCGGTTAATTTATGAAATAAATCAATTTTTAAAGCATTAGAAATTTTATTTCCTGTCCAGTCTGTGAAATAACTGCTTAGGTATTTCAAAATTCCCTGAAACAGTGCAAATGCAACAATACCGAATGGAATGACAGTTGCTAGAAATATTTGCGAATGAACAGTAAAACCAAGAAAAGTCCAAGTGTGTTCCGGATTTCCGTTAACCACGTAATCAAGATACGGTTTTAATGATAATGCCACGACTCCGTCCAAAAGCCCCAATGGTATTGCAATAATCAAATTTATCACGGCTCTTCCCATAACCGGCTTCATATATGGAAAAATCCTTTTTAGAAGATAGCCGTAATTAAATGCTTCTTTTGATGTCGTGTCTTTTAGCTTATATTCCATTTTTATCGTACCCCTTAATCAAATATCCCATGCTTTTAATTATGTCATAAATATTGCAAATTTACAAAAAAACGTTTTCAATGTATTATTTCTATATAAATTATTTTACAGGAGTATAAAGCATGCAAATTTGCGTAATAGGAACTGGATATGTCGGGTTAGTTGCAGGAACTTGTCTTGCGGATATGGGAAACGATGTTATCTGTGTTGATAATGACCAGAAAAAACTAGAACAGCTTGAAAAAGGTATTATTCCGATTTATGAGCCGGGACTGGAAGAACTTATTAAGGCAAATACTCTTGAAGGTCGTTTGAAATTTACTGATGATTTAAAAATGGCTGTTCAAAAATCTCAGGTGTGCTTTATTGCTGTAGGAACGCCGCAAAGTGAGGATGGATCAGCAGATTTGCAGTATGTTATGAATGTTGCTGAAAGTATCGGCAAAGCTATGAACGGCTACAAAGTTATAGTTGATAAATCAACCGTTCCGGTTGGTACTGCCGAAAAAGTTACTGCGGTAATTAAAAAATATTATGATGGCGAATTTGATGTTGTGTCAAATCCTGAGTTCTTAAAGCAGGGTGCAGCGGTTGATGACTTTTTGAAACCTGACCGCGTTGTTATTGGGTCAAATTCTCCTAAAGCTACTGCAATTATGCAAGAGGTTTATGCTCCGTTTTTCAGAACCGCAAGCCGCTTTGTAATTATGGATGTGAAATCTGCCGAAATGACAAAATATGCGGCAAATTCATTTTTGGCTTTAAAAATCTCTTATGCAAACGAGATTGCGAATATTTGCGAAGCTGTCGGCGCTGATGCTGAAATGGTTAGAAACGGAATGTGCTCTGACAAACGTATCGGGACACAGTTTTTATTCCCGGGGCTTGGATATGGCGGAAGCTGTTTCCCGAAAGATGTTAAAGCTCTTTTGAAGACTGCAAAAGATTACGGCTGCGGGCATAGGTTGATTGAAGCTGCAGATGAAGTTAATAAAGAACAGCGCGTGATTTTTATTCAAAAAATTCTAGGTCGTTTCGGGCTGAATTTGAAAGGAAAAACTTTTGCTGTATGGGGGCTTGCGTTTAAACCTAAAACAAATGACATGCGCATGGCGCCTGCGATTACAATCGTGAACGCACTTCTTGAATTTGGGGCAACGGTCAAGGCGTATGATCCTAAAGCCTTCGATTATGCGAAAAATCTATGGGGCGATAAAATTTATTATGCGAAAAACTCCTACGATGCAATCGAGAACGCTGATGCAATGCTTTTACTGACAGAATGGAACGAATTCCGCCGTCCGGATTTTGACAGGATGAAATCATTGATGGAACAGCCTGTAATTTTTGACGGACGCAATCAGTATGAAGCCGAACGTATGATTCAGCGTGGGTTTGAGTATTATTGCGTAGGTAAAAAAACAAAATAAAAAAAGAGCTTAATGCTCTTTTTTTATTTTTCGAAGTAACCTACTAAGCAAGTACTTTTAACCTCATCTTGCACTCACTGCTCTAACCATTTAGAGAGAAAAACTGTTGTAGGAAGAGGATGTTCAATAGAGTTTGCATAAGATTGCCCCTTTCTTCCCTTCTTACATACGGAAGAGAACCTTTATGTTCTATTGAATAAAATGGGCATGAAGAGACTCGAACTCCCACGCGTTAGCACTAGTTCCTAAGACTAGCGTGTCTACCATTCCACCACATGCCCATATTCAGTTATCAATACGGATTGACCCGTGTATATTTAATCTATCGCAACAATAATCAAATGTCAATGGTTTTTATAAGTATCTTGAGGATAGGCTGAATTTGACAATTTGATTTCATAATACTCATTTTTGTCAATATTTACCCCCATTGTTTTTGTGTCACAATAGTTTTTTTTCTTTTTCTTAAGTAATTTTTTGTAATCTCCTGCCATAGGTTTTATTATATTACAAAATCTTAAAATGCAGCTTGCAAAATTTTCTCCTTTATAATACGATTACTATACTTACGTGCGTCGGTGCGTTTTTTGTGTGGAAAAAGATGTTAAGCGCCGATTAAGGAATTTTAAAAAAAGTACGAAATATAAAATTATAAAGGAAAAAGAAAATGAACCCTATTATCGATGAATTAGAAAAATCTTACATGGAAAAAGAAGTTCCGGACGTAAACCCCGGCGACACTGTAAAAGTTTTCGTTAGAATTGTTGAAGGCAACAAAGAAAGAATTCAGGCTTTCGAAGGTACTATTATTAAAAAACACGGTGAAGGTATTAACAAAACTATTACAGTTAGAAAAGTTTTCCAGGGTGTTGGCGTTGAACGTGTATTCTTGATTCACTCTCCAAGAATTGACAAAATTACGCTTCTCAGACGTGGTGATGTTAGACGTTCTAAACTTTATTACCTCAGAGAACGTTCCGGTAAAGCTACTCGTATCAAGGAAAAAATTGAAAAAAGATAAGACTCATATTCACTGGTATCCCGGTCACATAGCAAAGGCTGAAAGAAAGCTTAAAGAGCAATTGTCACTGGTGGATGCCGTGATAGAAGTACTTGATGCAAGAATTCCGCTTTCGAGCGGGTATGATAATATTGCGGGGCTGTTAAATGACAAGCCCCGTTTAATTTTGTTTAATAAATCAGACTTGGCAGATAAAGCAAAACTTAAAATTTTTGCAGAAAAAATCGAAAAAGATTCCGGTTATCCGGTTATTTTTTCTGATGCTAAAAATGCTAAAGATTTAAACCAGATTGTGAAAAAAGCGGTTGAATTGTCAGAACCCAGAATTCAAACCATTATGAAAAAAGGTCTTCTCCGCCGTCCTGCACGCGTCATGGTTGTCGGCATGCCAAATGTTGGAAAATCAAGTATTATAAACAAGCTTACACGTTCATCCAAAACCAAAACCGGAGCAAAAGCCGGTGTAACCCGTCAGCAGCAGTGGGTTCGAATTAATCCGGAGCTTGAACTTCTTGACACTCCCGGTATTATTCCTATGAAGCAGGAAGACCAGATTAGAGCGAAAAAACTTGCATTTGTAAATTCAGTTTCAGAAAATGCATATTCAAACGAGATTGTCGCGCATGAACTTTTAGAACTTCTTTCTGAAAAATATCCGGAAACCGTGAAATCATATTACAAGCTTGAAGGCGATATTAATCTGGAAAATATAGCTTTAGCCCGCAACTGGATTAAAACAGGCGGTGAGCCTGATATGGAAAGAACTGCTATTTATGTTTTGCGTGATTTCAGAGAGGGTAAAATCGGGAAATTTGTTCTTGATGATTTGGAGGGATAATGCCTGAATTAACAACCGATTCGCATATAATTAAACTTTTTGCATATGATGTTTATTACAAAAACCACATGATAATCGGGACTGATGAAGCCGGACGCGGACCTGCTGCAGGAGGAGTGTTTGCAAGCGCAGTCTGTTTTCACAAACGCTCACGTGATTTGATAGAAAAACTTTCAATTCTAAACGACAGTAAACAAATTTCAAAGAAAAAACGCGAAATTTTGTATGATATAATTATCGAAAACACGATTAATAAGACCGTCTGTGTCGGAGTTGAGGAAATCGAAGAAATAAACATCTTAAATGCATCTTTAAAAGCTATGAGGCTTGCAGTTGAAGATGTTTTGAGGCGTGCAGCTCTTGCAGAAGCTTTAGAAGGTAATTATCAAAAATTCCTTGTCCTTGTAGACGGAAATAAAAAGATAAAGGATTTTGACATGTGTTCGCAAAAATGGGTTGTGAAAGGTGATGCTACATCAGCCTCGATTGCTGCAGCAAGTATCTTAGCAAAAGTTACGCGTGACAGATACATGGAAGAAATCGATGCAGAATTTCCAGAATACGGCTGGGCGAGAAATGCCGGATATTTGACAAAAGAACACATTGCTGCGATTGACAAATACGGCTTAACGAAATATCACAGGCCGTCATTTTTGCGTAAACATTTTGAAAAGCAAGAGCAGCTGAGTTTATTTTAGATTACTTATTTTTCCAGGGGTAATCCTCTCTGATTTCCCAGCCGTCATGTTGAATTAATGCACCGCAATATCGTCCGGCTACATTTCCTGCTGTTATATTACAGCCTTCCGCTCGATCGTTGAGCATGACTTCACGAGACTTGTTATATCCTTGAAGCGTAACCTGTGTGCTGTTGTTTTTCAGTTCAAAGAAAAATATGTCGCGTCCTACGAGATTCGGCGCTCTATCAGCATTAATGTCAACTATAATGCCTGCAATTTTGATTTCCTCATCTGAGTCCGTATAAACCCAAATCTGCATTCCGTTTGCAATAAAAATCGAACGTCCATAATAAGTGATGTCCTCAAGATAAAATCGATATGCTTTGCCGCTAAGGGTGTGTTTTGTGACTTTGGGTATACACCGATTGTAGCATTTGTTTGTTACTTTTAAAAACGGTGCGAGGTATGTATCAATGAATTCTACGCTTTCTTGCGCATTACCATGAGCTGTTCCAAAATTCCAGGAGTTAATTTCACCATTCACAAGTTCTGATTGTTGAACAGCCTGGTTTAGAAGACTATAGGCTTCCTTAAGACGCATTGCAGTTTGTTTCTTTTGATAGTTTCCAATTAGTGATGGCAGAGTCATTGCGGCAACAATGCCGATAATACCTAATGTCACTAAAACTTCGGCTAAGGTAAACGCGGCTTGATAGTTTTTGCTTCTAAGCATGAATTTTGTATTAAATATGTTATACATATTTAATATATTATCATTATATTGGGTATAATGCAATATATATTTATTTTTAAAAATTTTAAAATTATGCCTAAAACTATTGCTATTAGCTGATTTTAGGGGGGGGGGGGCAGCTGTAATCTCTATGGTTATTCATTCTTAGCTCCTTTTTGTTTTTTATACCTCAAACAGGCTGCGTAAACGCATTTCAATATCTTCTTCGTCCAAATCCTGTGTGATTTTGTTTAAATCCAGTGCCATTTGATAGTAGCGCGCAGCATCATTTGTGAATCCCATTTGCTGGCTTGCACGTCCGGCATTAAAATATGCAAGTGTATAACTCGGGTTAAGCTCAATTGCTTCTTCAAAGTATTCCAAAGCTTCTTCAGCATCCATTAAACCATCCAGATATAATATTCCAAGGTTATTGTGCGCGAATTCATTTTCAGGATTTAATTCAATTGCTTTATGGTATGAAACAAGGGCTTCTTCAAGAAAATCCTTTTCCCATAGTGCAATTCCGCATTTTGAGTAGCCTCTGTAATCATCCGGATTAAGTGTTATTGCGTCACAATATGCTTTAATAGCTTTGTCAAGATCGTAATCAGCCATGTAAATATCACCGAGTGCTAAATATAAATCATAATTGTTCGGGTCAAGGATTATTCCGGCCTGATATGTTGCAACAGCGGCTTCAAAATTTCCAATATGTTCAGCATAGATTGAGCCCAATGCCTGGCATACAATTGATGTCCATTCTTTGTCAGGATTAATTTCAATTGCTTTTTGATAATGTATAATTGCATCTTCAAACAATTCTGCTTTTGTGTATGCGTACGCTAATGAATTGTTGTAGAACGGATTGTCGGGATTTTCATCAACAGCAAGTTTGAACGCGCTGATTGAGTTAATCTTATCTTCTTTTTTTAGATACAGGTGACCAAGTTCATAATAAATTTGAGCTTTTTCTGCTTCAAAAGACAAAAGTTTTTCATAACAGTCGATAGTTTCATCTGTATTTTCCGGAAAGTAGGTTTGTAAAACTGTAGCTAATTTTATTAAAACTTCACGGTTAAGCGGGTTTGATTCAAGAACTTTTCTATAACAATCAACTGTCATGTCGAGTTCTTTATTTTTAAGCGCCAAATCACCCATTTTGTCATAGAATATTTCGCAATGATTGGTAGTTGCAGCGGCTTGTTTATAAACATTTTCGGCGGCTGTATTTAATTTGAATTTTTCTAAAAACTTCCCGACTGTGTTGTATGTGAATACAGAAAAATCATCAGACATGCTTTTATAAAACATTTTGATAGTCGGTCTGTCCCAAGCAAGCATTAGGCTTCCGGAAAGAAAATAGTACAAGAAATTCATGTAATCAGCAGCATTACCGTTTTTTGCGTTTATTTTCTGTAAAATTGCCTGTGATAATATTAATCTGGGACGCGCTGATTTAAGCTTTCCCATCTTGATAGCTGATTTGAATTCTGCTTCAGCTGATTTGTAATCTTCGGCCATTTTCATGAAAAAGCCTGCATACATGTGAGCATTCATGTTTTTAGGTGCGAGAGAAACTGCAGTTTTACATTGTTCGATTGCTGTTTCAACACTGATTTGCCCCTGTTCAAACATAAGACTTGCCAAACGATAATATGATTCAGGTATTGTCGGATCAAATTTAACCGCATCAATATAGTATTCAATGGCCTGATTTAAGTCATTGTTATTTTGTCTTATCAAATAGCGTTCGTGGGCGACTCTTGCCTTTTCCAGTGCTATTTTTGCTTTTTCGGCGTTTTCATTAATTATGGGTTGTATCAAAATTTGTTCTGACATTACGAGCTCCATATAAGATGTATAAAAATTTTATCGTCTTTACTATATTAAACTTTATCCAATTATTTAAAAATCGTATAAATGTACCAGATGAAAGAATAATTTATACTAAAGTTGGAAAATTGAAGTGAATGGATTTAACCTATTAACTTTCAAATCACTTCCCACTTAAAATGTCTTTGTATTATAATAAAACTATGAATTACCTCAAAAACACTTATGATTGTATAGTTGTCGGAGCAGGCCACGCAGGCTGCGAAGCCGCTATTTCTGCTGCTCGTTTGGGAGCTAAAGTTTTGCTTTGCACGCTTAATATAGACAATATCGCCTTGATGCCCTGTAATCCTGCAATAGGCGGCCCTGCAAAATCGACAATAGTTCGTGAAATTGATGCGCTTGGCGGGGTAATGGGCGAGGCTGCTGATGCAACTTATATTCAAATGAGAATGTTGAATTCTTCGAAAGGCCCGGCAGTACGGGCACTTCGTGCGCAATCAGATAAACGGCAGTATATGGATTACATGCGAAATGTAATCGAAAACAATGAAAATATATATCTCCGTCAGGCGTGTATTACGGATTTAATCGCTGAAAACGGTGTTATTACAGGTGCAGTTGATGAATTTGGCATTGAATATAAGGCACGCACGGTAATTCTTACAACTGGAACTTCTCTTTGCGGAAGAATTTTTGTCGGCTTAAAATCATACAGCGCCGGACGGCTTGGAGAAATGGCTGCAATCGGGCTTTCTGATTCATTGAGAAAATTAGGAATAAATATTAAAAAACTTAAAACCGGAACTCCGCCGCGTGTTGACAAGCGGACAATTGACTATACAAAAATGCAAATTCAGCCTCCGGATGAGGAATTGTACTTTTATTCATTTAAACCTAACCGTCCTGTGAGGCTACAGGTTCCATGCTATTTGACCAGAACAACAGAGGAAACTCACAAAATTATTCGCAACAATCTGGACAAATCCCCGATGTTTCAAGGTTTGATTGAAGGTGTCGGCCCCCGTTACTGTCCTTCTATTGAAGATAAAGTTGTGCGTTTTAGTCAAAATCCTTCGCATCATATTTTTGTTGAACCTGAAGGGTTGGGAACATATGAAGTTTATATTCAAGGTTTTTCAAGCAGTCTGCCAGCGGATGTTCAGGTAAAAATGCTGCATACATTACCGGGACTTGAAAAGGCACATGTGATAAAGCCTGCTTATGCAGTTGAATATGATTATGTTCCGGCTGTGCAGACAATGCATTCTTTGATGTCAAAAAATGTTCAAGGGCTTTTCTTTGCCGGACAAATTAATGGCACAAGCGGTTATGAAGAGGCTGCAGGGCAGGGTTTAATCGCCGGGATTAATGCTGTAAACTATTTAAACAATTCAGAAATGCTAGAACTGTCAAGAAGTTCATCTTATATCGGAACTTTGATTGATGATTTGGTTACAAAAGATATTCAGGATCCTTACAGAATGCTTACATCGCGTTCCGAATACAGGCTTTTGCTTCGTCAGGACAATGCGGATGCACGTCTTACTGAAGTTGGACATAAAATTGGTTTGATTGATGATGTTCAGTTTAAAGTATTCACTGAAAAACAGCAGAATATCGAAAAAGAAATGTCACGGCTTCTTGAACATAAGATTTCCGCAACCGATAAGGTTAATGAAATTCTTGCAAAATACGGTGAAAACATGGAACGCGGCATGAAAGCGGCAGAGCTTTTGAAGCGTCCGAATATTACTTATAAAATTTTGCAGGAAATTGATGAAACAACTGCAAATCTTAACGTTGCACGCGATATATATGAGCAGGTCGAAGTTTTAATCAAATACGAAGGCTACTTAAAACGTCAGGCTTATCAGGTAGAACAGGCAGGCAAGCTTGATAAATTTAAAATACCTGACGATATAGATTATGATAAAATCGATCATATTTCATCAGAAACAAAAGATAAATTGAAGAAAATCCGTCCGAAAACTCTGGCTCAGGCCTCACGTATAGGCGGGGTGAAACCTGCAGATATATCAATTCTTATGGTGCTGTTGGAACGTCATGCAGTTGCTCGGAAGGTGCTTGGGTAATTTGATTCTTAGCCTTAATATTAGTAATTTTGTTTTTTATAATTTTCCCTGTATAATTTAGAATTTCACCAAGATACGCGCATATAATTACAGACAAGAATGTGTACAAATACTTATATTTTTCCATTATGTCTAATTATTTTGAAGATTATATAAATATCTTTAACTAAAATATTAAGCTGTTGTTCAAAAAGTTGGTGGATAAACTTCGTAGTTTTTTCCAAGTTTTTTAAATTCAATATTGTTATTGGATAAAATTCTTTCAACCGTCTGGTCTTTCAAATCGTTTACTTTTATTCTGAATTTACCGGTGACGTATTTGCGGCGGATATCATAAAAGGTATTTCTGGCGTCAAGCAGCCAAAAATTGTTCATCAGCATTCCAAGTGTAAAAATTTGCTGGCGTGAACTGATTGTATCGCCGTTAATTTCATATTGGCTTTTAAATGCGGGCTGACTGCGTTTTTGTGAAACTGAGCCAGGGCGGTTGTATTTTATATTTGCGTAAGAAGGATTAATTTTCATAGTTCTATTTTACCTAACCAGTATTTTAAAAACAAACCCGCAAAATATTTACTAAAATAGTCTAATTTTTTATAAATATTTACAATCCTTAAAATTTTATTGGTTTTTAATAGCTCAAAAGCCTAATTTACAAAATATTCAATACTAAGTTTTTTGATTATTCAAGGGAATACAGGATTTACAAAAAGGAAAACCCAAAAATCCCGAAGATGGATTTCAGCTCAGCGTCAGGCGAGCATCACGAGCCTAGACGATGAGGGTGCTCTTTAGAGTAAAACCACGAGAAATTTGAGCAACACGAAAATTTCTCAGTGGTTCGAAGACACTTCAGGATTTCAAAATTTTTCAAATGAAAAAAATAAGCAATAAAAAAATCCCGAAGATGGATTCGAACCACCGTTAGAAGAGCCAGAATCTTCTGTCCTGCCACTAGACGATTCGGGATTAGTAACTCTCTTATTATAAATAAAAAATAAAATTGTGCAAGTGGAAATTCAAAAAATATTTTTTTGTGATAAACTTTTTGTATGAAGATATTAAAAAATTTGAATAAACTTTATGCGTCAATACTTGTGTTATCTGTTACTGTAATGCAGGTTCCGGCTTTCGCAACGGAGCTGGCAGCGGTTGAAAAACCTGCTGTGAAAATTGAGACGCAAGCAAAAACTTTTTATATTTCAGAAGAACTGAAAAAAGAACTTAAATATAATATTCAGGCTGTTTATGGAGCTGAAAATACCGATGTAATTTATAATCGTATTGAAAAACTTGCAGCAAAATCAGTTTCTCAAAGACCGAAAAATCTTTTAAATGAAGACGTTACAAGAGTTTCAGACTGGTATAAAGACGAAATTATTTATATGTTTTACGTTGACCAATTTGGGGTAATTACAGCTGAAAAACCGAATTCTTTCAAAGATTCTGTCCAAATGCTGGATTACTTAAAAGATTTGGGAGTTACAACACTTTATATACTTCCATTTGCTGATTCCCCGATGGATGACTCAGGCTTTGATGTTAAAAATCCGAAAAATGTCAGAAAAGATTTGGGCGGAATGCCGGAGTTTAAAGAATTTGTAATAGCGGCAAAACAAAAAGGTTTCAAAATAAAAGCGGATTTGGTTCTAAATCATTTTTCAGATCAGCATGAGTGGTTTAAGCAGGCAATGGCTGGTGATTTGGAAAAGCTGAATTACTTTATCGTGCGTGAGGAAATGCCAAAGTATAGAAAATACGAAGATCCTAAAAAAGGCACGATTGTTGAATACGAAGAGCCTAATGGAAAAATATCAAAAAGACGTTTGATATTCCCTGACATAACCGACAATCATTATCGCAAGGTTACTATTAACGGTAAGGATTATTATTTGTATCATACATTCTATCCCTTCCAGCTTGATATAAACTGGGAAAATCCAGAGGTTTTATATTATTGCTTAGAAACAATCAGTTATTGGGCAAATTTGGGTATTGATATTTTTAGAATGGATGCAATCCCTTATTTTGTAAAAGAAGAAGGATCAACTGCTGAAAATCTTGACAAAACTCATAATGTTGTAAAAATAATAAGCATTTATCTTCAAGCAACAGCTCCTCGTTCTGTAATTCAGGCTGAGGCTTGCCAAACTCCAAAGGATATCCTCCCATATTTTGGAAAAGAACGTGAAATTAAAACAGAAATCAATAATCAGCCGCTAAATTTAAAACGTACTGACGAAATTCAAATTGCATATCATTTTCCTTATATGCCTGCACTTTGGGCTTCGTTTATAACAGAAAATAACAAATATTTTATTGATGCAAATAAAGCAACGCCTTCAATTCCTGACAGCGCAAGCTGGGCAACTTTTTTGCGTGTGCATGATGAATTAACACTTGAAATGGTAACGCCTGAAGTCAGAAAAATTATTTATGATGCACTTGAACCTCGCGGCGCCGAATTCAGAAATGGCCTTGGTGTAAGCGGGAGAACTGCAAACTTTTTGGGTAATAATCCTGACAGAATTATAATGGCTTATTCTGTATTACTTTCTTTGCCGGGAATTCCAATTATATATTATGGTGATGAAATAGCTGCACAAAACAATTTTTCATATGCTAAAAAGGCTGCCAAATCAAGAGAACAAAATCAGAAAAGGAACAAAATAAGACTTCTTTCATTTTTTGATAGCCGTGATATTAACAGAGGTGTTCTTGATTATAATGCGTTCTATTCAGCGATGAAAAATACCCGTGGAACGACTTTGTCATCAAAAATTCATTCCGAAGTTAAGCATATGATTGAATTGAGAAAAAATACTCCTGCGCTTTCTCGCGGTTCTCTTACAATTCTAAAAACAAAGTCAGAAAAAGATTTTGCTTACATCCGGGAATATAATGGAGAAAAATACCTTATCGTCCATAATTTAGGCAGTACAAAACGGGTTTCGGAAATTGATCTGCCGGTCGGAATGGTGTTTAAACCTGTAAAAAAAGACTGTATTTATTTGGAAAATATTCTGAACGGGCAGAAATATAAAGTGAAAGTATCACCGACACAAAAGACAACTCGTCTTTTGATGTATCCTTACGCTACTGTTTGGCTGAAAATAATTTAGCACGGATTTTCTGAAGTGCATACCCCGAATAGGTCGTGATAACCATTGTCAGTACAAAATACAAATATGTTGTCTGAACAGGGTTATAAATCCAATAAATATCGTGTTCTGCACGTTCTGTAATCGGAATTCCGTGAATTTTAAAAAATATTGCAGTAATCAAATACATCACCAAAAGGTGATTTGCCATTATGTGATAAGTTGTTTCGCCCATGATTTTTAGGAATTGAACGTCTTTCAAATATGGATAAATCACTTTAACAGTAAATAAACTTGCCCAAATTCCGGTTAAAGATGTCAAAACAGGTACAATTATCTGGTCATCAAACCTTGCCCAAACAAGTACATAACTTAAACCAATTCCATGCGAAGGGTCATAATCTCTGTTAAACATCCACAATATTGATTGGAAAATGATTATTGCTCCTAGCCATTTTATTGTAAAAATATCAAATTTATCTTTGATATGGTGCATGTAGAAATATCCAAGATAAACAAAAAACATTGAAAATACAGTTCTGAAAATCAAAAGATTAATTGAAGTCATTTCAATGTTTTTAATCACAGGAATTGAAAGAAAACCAAAAATCGAAAACACTGCAAGATGTGCAAACTTGTTATTTGTAATTTTGAACAGCCCCTTAAGGAAGAATAAAAACGCTATCATTGTTATAAATAATTGAGGAACAAACCATAGCGGGCAGCTTAAATCCATTTGATGTCCATTTAAAAACGGAGTCAATGTAAGGTTTTTTAGTGTTAACGGCTCGCCCCACCATTTCCCGGTAAAGTGGAAGATTACGCAGGTCACAATAACGTAAAATATTTCATACAAAAAATAGGGAAACAAAAGGCTTTTCACACGTCTTTTTATAAATGTGCAGGCATCAGATAAATATTTTTCCTTAAAAAGCATTCCGGAAATAAAGAAAAACAATGCAAGCTGGAACGAATACGGCGGAAACATTCCAAGCATTGAAAATTCCAAATGGCCAGAAACGACAAGCATTATTGCAAAAGCTTTTAAAAGATTAATTTTTTCTGAAAACATGTCAAAATCCCTTCATCACTTTTATTATACATAAAAATAATGAAAACAAATTCTCTGTTTAATTATCAAAGTGACAATTCGTTTACTTTAGAAATTATCACGTTAGACAGATTTTCTTTCACCGATTTTATAGTTGCTTAAAAATTCAAAGGTATCTGGAAAATTTTCTTTTAAGAGAGTTTTGTTTTTAATTGAATTTTTGTATCCGCTTCCCCACAATCCGCCTCCTGTATGAATCCAAGCTAAAATGTCCGCGCAAACCTCATTTTGAAAATATTCACTTAGCGGTTTAATTAATAAATTATTTACTTCAAAAATATCGTAATTATGATTATCAGGATGTCTTTTGGGCAGGTTTTGGGTATCAAAATATAATGAATCAAGTAAATCCCGGTTTTGCATTAACCCTTCACAATCAAGTATTCCGTGGGCAGCTTCATGGTTAACTACTTTTTGTATATCTTTAGGTTCCACTCTGGTTGTAATTGCCATAAACCTGTAAAGTGGGTATGTGCAGGTAACCGCTTCCCATTCAGGAGCACCTTCGCGTGCAAGTTTTTCGTTTTCAAAGATATCTGCTATAGAATTTGAGCAATAGAGTTTATAATTATTTCTTTTTAGCACATCGCCCCATTTGTCGGGAATATCTTTTATACTTTTTTCAACAGCTCTTGTAAAATCTTTTTTTACATTTCTCATTGTCAAAACTTTATAATTCATTTGAAAAGCAACATTTTGTGAAGCATTATCTATTTTCATCCTGTGTACTCCTTATCTGATACCATATAAACACTATAGAGCATATGCTAATATAATTTATGTTAGTATATTTTTTTTATTTGTCAATTAGCCGAAATAAAAAAGCTTGTTTTCTTGGAAATATTAAATCCTACTTTTTTTATTGAAGTTTGGTAGTTTATAAATCAAGTGAATCATATCTTTTCCGCGCACATTTTTTATGAATTCACCTTCTATTTTTGCTCCCAACCTTTCAGCCACATTTCTTGAAGCGTTATTGGATGGCCGGATTTCAAAAATAACTTCTTTTAAATTTAATTTTTTAAATGCGTAATCAGTTAAAGCTTTTGCACATTCTGTAGCAAATCCGTTATGCCAATATTCTTTTTTTAATATGTAACCTATTTCGTGATAGAGTCTGTTTTCTATAAAATCCGGCATTAACGCAGCTTGACCGAGAATTTTATGTGACAATTTATCTTCAATGATAAAATATCCAAGGTTATATTTTCGATAAAGCGCCTGGTTTTTATCAATCCATTCCTGAACGTCTTTATCTTTAAACTGATATTCCCAAGCATACATAACTTCTGGATTTTGAAGAATTGATTTTAAATTTATAAAGTCATCTTGAGTTATGTATCGTAAATAAACTCGATTGCATTCTAAAAATATATTTTTCATTAAAGTATGATAGCATAAATTGGGTTATCTTTTTATCATTTCGTTTTGCGTTATATTGTTACGTGAAAGTGTGTGGAATATGCTAAAAAAATAACTTACTATACTGATATGGATGGTAGTGAAATAAAAAGAATTTTGGGTACTTCAGTTTTTGAAATTAGAAGAGCTAATGACTTAAGTCAAGAAAAGTTCGCAGAACTAATTGGCAAAGATAAAAATACAATTAATCGTATAGAATCTGGTGTTAATTTTGTTACAAGTGATACTTATGCGATTCTGTGTAATATTTTTAATGTTCATCCAAGTATTTTAATGATGCGTAGGCCTGTGTATTTTCTAAAAGAGCATGTCAACTATAGAAATAAAATTAATGAATTGCTTAAAACTTTTTCTGTTGACAAACTTCAAGAGATTTACAACATCCTCAGTGTTATGAATAAATAAATTTACATAAAACCTCCAAAAATTTTAATTAGGATATATATGTCCTAGGTGTAAATATAATATCAATTATTATAAATAAATGCAATACACAAATGAAAAATTTATACGTTTGAATAATGCGTTGGCGGAAGTTGTAAGAGCTATGCGTGTATCACGTACAGGTATGTCCGTTAACAAGTTTGGAGATAGCTATGGAATTGAAAAAAATAATATTCTTCGTATAGAAAATGCTAAAGTGTATTGCAAATTAATTACAATATGGCAAATAGCAAATGCTTTTGGTTTAAAGTTTTCTGAATTTATTAAATATGTAGAAGATTTGCTTGGGGATGATTTTACGCTAATTGATGAGTAATAAAAATTGGTGTTATAGAACGATGTGAACGCAAAATCAGTAACATTGCAATTATTAAACTTTTCGAGACTCTTAAAGTTCAACCATCAGAATTTTATTCTTTTACTCAAACATATGATTGACAGTAATTAAAACTCTGATTTAGCATTTTAAATCAGAGTTTTTGTGTTCGCAATAAAAAACTCCCCAGGTTGGACTCGAACCAACAACCTACCGGTTAACAGCCGGTTGCTCCGCCATTGAGCTACTGAGGATTATTTCTGTCTAGTTATTTAGTTTTGTAATCTCAACTTCTCTCTTTCGATTACTTTTTTAGTATAAAATAAAAAAAATATATTGTAAAGTACTTTTTTGAAAAATTTTTTATATTTTTTTGCGGGTATGGTTTTCTTTTTTAATATGTGTTATAATAACATTGATATAATTTGTGTAGAAATGGAGGGATATTATGTCAAATCCTGTTTTAAATGATAGATTTTTGGAAAATGAAAGGGTGCTTGATGGGGCAACAATGACCATTAGCGGCGCTATTAATAAGACTTTAATTCTGCTTTTATGTCTTTTAGCTTCAGCTGTTTATACTTTTTCGGTTGTTGCTTCCGGATTTGTTGATAAAGCTCAGATGCTGACTATTGGGGGCGCTGTTGTTGGTTTTATTCTCGCAATGGTAATTATTTTCAGCAGAAAAGTTGAGTGGTTTAAATTTTTAACACCAGCTTATGCTATTGCAGAAGGATTTTTTGTTGGCGGCATTTCGGCATTTTTTGAAGCTTCTTGGAGCGGAATTGTTGCTCAGGCTGTCATGGGTACTTTGGTTACAATTTTTATGATGTTAGGGTTATATAAAGCAGGTATTATAAGGGCGACTGAAAAATTTCGCTCTGTTGTAATTCTTGCAACAGCGTCGATTGCTGTAATTTACTTAATTCAATTTATCGCATCATTTTTTGGCCGTTCAATTCCTGAAATTTTTACTGCAAGCGGAATCGGTATAGGGTTTAGCATTCTCGTTGTTGGCGTTGCGGCGCTAAACCTGATTATAGATTTTGATTTTATTGAACGCGGTGCAATGTCTATGTTTGAAAGAGAGTATGAATGGTATGGAGCTTTCGGGCTTATGGTCACAATTGTTTGGCTGTATATTGAAATGCTTCGTTTGATTGCTAAGCTTAATTCAAGAAATTAAAATATTTTAAGAAATAAAGTAACGGCGCCGATACAAAATGTTTCGGCGCCGTTACTTTACTAATTCTCCAAAAATTTTTCCGTTTTCATATTTTTTTATTCTGACTTTTGCTAATGTGTTAAAAAGTTTTTCATCTTTTGAATCTGTTATAACGTTAAGATAATTTCTTGTCATGCCTTTTAAAAGCCCTGTTTTTTTATCAGGTCTTTTTTCAATTAAAATTTCATGCTCGCAATTTATATTATTTTTTATAAATTCTTCCAGTTTTTTTGCTGAAATTTTTTTAACGATTTCAGCGCGCATTTCTTTTGTCTTTTCATCAACTTGTTTGGGAGATTTTGCCCCGACGGTTCCTGCTCTGAGCGAGTATGGAAAGGTGTGAATCTGGGTTAATCCCGACTTCTCAAGATTTTGCCGCGTAATATCAAAATCCTCATCGGTTTCTCCTGCAAAACCTGTGATAATATCGCTTCCAAGAAAAGGCTTATCAAAAATTTCATTGATTTTTTCAATTTGCTCAAGATAATCCTCAACCTTGTAAAATCTGTTCATTGAACGAAGAGTTTTATTGCATGCCGATTGCAATGAAAGATGAAAATGCGGGCAGAATTTTTCAGATTTTTGTAAAAACTCCAGCATTTTCTCAGTTATTTCAAGCGGATTGAGTGAACCAAGCCGAATACGTTCAATTGACGTTTTTTCTTCAACTTCTTTTAAAAGGTCAAGAAGTTCTTTCCCGTTTTCTTTACCCCACTGGCCTATGTGAATTCCAGTGAAAACAACTTCTTTAAAACCATGTTTTGAAAAATTATTTATTTGTTCAAGCACAAAATTTGTATTTGCGCTTCTGCTTTTACCCCGTGCAAAAGGAATAATACAGTAAGAACATCTGTTGTCGCAGCCGTCTTGAATTTTTAGGCTTGCCCTGGTTTTAGCGGTATCTGTTAGAACAATTTTACTAAATTCCGAAAGGTGCATAATATCACAACAGGCAATTCTTCCATTTTTTGCTAAAATGTCAGTCAAAATTTCTGTCATTTTCAGTTTTTCATCATTGCCGACAACGTAATCAATGAACTCATTTTCCAAAAGCTTTTCTTTTTCAACCTGGGCAATGCAGCCCGTCAAAACCGTTAGAATAGATGGATTTTTATGTTTTGCATTGCGAATAAGATAAAATGCTTCATTGTCACTTTTATGCGTAACAGTGCAGGAATTTAATATATAAAGTTCGGCCTCTGAAAGGTCTTTAACTTCTACAAATCCGTTTTTTAATAAATTTTCTTTAATAATTGAGCTTTCAAATTGGTTTGATTTGCAGCCCATTGTGTGAATATAAAACTTTTTCATTATTTCATCTTATTTTAAAACATTTATTATGTAAATATTAATTAACAAATGTTACGTTTATAGCAAAATATCTTACATTTTGTTTTTAAACTTGTATAATGATTTTGTAAAGTGGAAAGGTGTGCGTATGAACATTAAATCTGTTGATAATCAGAATTTCCAATCCCGAAATGATAAAAGTCTTGCAACTTATAACCCCAGGCGTGACAGAAGGCATAATATTGATTCTATTATTGCATTAGACGACAATTCAGTTAGGAAATTAGCCTATTTAAAAACTATTGACAGAGTTGAAGATGATAAACACCGTAAAATTACAAAAGGACTTTTTGCTTCAATTCCGTTTGTTGCAGGTTTGGCAACAGCAATTTTGCAGCCTGCTCAAAGCAAATTTTTGTCTAAAAATCTAAGCGGAGTTTCTGCTCGTCTTCTAAACGGAGCTAAGTCTTCTGCAATATGGGGTGCCTTGCTTGGCACAGGTTTTGGAATTTATGCTGTTAAAGACAAACTTGAAGAAAAATTCTCCTCTTTTGATAAATTCTCTTATCAAAATCCATTTTTGACATTTGCCGGATGTGTTGGTGCTTTTAGCGGAGCGTTAGCTTTGGGTGGAAAATATATTCCACAATTATCTAAAAATATTGCAAAACATATTAATCCTGCCTCAATTACAAAATTTGAAAATGGTGTATTAAAATCTGCAAAGAAATTCAATGATCTAAGTTTTGTTAAAACAATTCAAAAACAAGCACATAATTTAAAAACAAGTAAACTTTTAGCGCCGTTTGCAGATGTGGTTAAATCTGCATTAGACTGGGCGCCTTCAATTCTATTGGCCGGAGCGGGACTGCATGCTTTTAATCATTCGCAGGTTCGAAATGATGAATTAATAAAAAATTACAGCGAAATGAAGGATTATCAGATGAAGCTTGCAAGGGCAAGAATCAGAGAATTATCTCTTCAGAATGACTTCTTGCTGCAGGATGCACAAAACCGCGAAGATTTAAAACTTCTAAAAACTCCGATGGCTGATCTTCCGCAAGAAGTTATTGAAAAAGTTGAAACAGTCAAAGAAAATCAGGCAGTTTAAGATTAATTTAATCTTGTATAATTTTTAAAGGTTTTGATTTGTCAAAGACTTACCATCACAGAGCTAATTGCGAGTGATCGTAAGTCTTTGACTATTTCTAGCTGTTTATCAATTTCTTGAAATTATTTATTATTAACGGAAACTTGCAATTAATAAATAAGCTTGCATTTTGGATAATAAAAGTTTAATAGCACTCTATCTAATGGCTATAAATTTATAGTATTTTAAAGCTATAAACACCAATTAAAAAAGGCGGAATTTTAAATTCCGCCTTTTTAATGACCTTTGAAGCAATAAATCTTACTACTTCATCAACTCCCCAACAGCTTTGTAAACTGCCATACGTTTCGCAGCATCTTCTTCTGCTTGAGCGTATAAGCTTTCAGCTGCTTCAGGGTTTGTTTTAAGCAATGACTTGTAACGGCCTTCGCTTCTGATGAAGTCTTGGTAGCTTCCTTTCGGATCTTTTGCATCCCAGCTGAACGGTGCTTCCGGGTTGGCCGGATTGTATCTGTAAAGCGGGAAGTAACCTGCTTCAACAGCACGTTTTTGTTCTGTCTGGGTTTTGCTCATGTCGATACCGTGTGCAATACAAGGTGCATAAGCAAATATGATTGAAGGTCCTTTGTAGGCTTCAGCTTCTTTGAATGCTTTTAGAGTTTGTGCTCTGTCAGCACCCAATGCAACTGATGCTACATATACATAACCATAAGACATGCTCATCAAGCCCATGTTTTTCTTGTAAGTTCTCTTACCGCCAGTAGCGAATTTAGCAACTGCACCGGTCGGAGTTGATTTAGATGCCTGACCGCCGGTATTTGAGTAAACTTCGGTATCAAGAACAAGGATGTTAACATCTTTATCCTGAGCCAAAACATGGTCAATACCGCCGTAGCCGATATCGTTTGCCCATCCGTCGCCGCCGATAATCCAAACTGATTTATCTGTAAAGTAATCTTGAAGTTCTCTTACTTTTGCTAAGTCCGGGCAATCAACGTCTGCATATTTTGCAAGAACTTTCTTTGCATTTTCCTGAGCAGCAACTGCTTCTTCTGTTTTTGAATTTTCCCAGTGAGCAAGAGCACCTTCAAGAGCTTCTTTCAAATCAGCAGGAGTTTTTTCGTTAGCTAAAACTCTTTCAGTATAAGATTTCAAAGTTGTTCTGTTAGAATCAACCGCGAGTCTCATACCAAAACCGAATTCAGCGTTGTCTTCAAATAATGAGTTAGCCCAAGCCGGACCTCTTCCGTCTTTGTTTGTAGTGTATGGAATTGTCGGGAAGGTTCCGGAGTAAATTGAAGAGCAGCCTGTTGCGTTTGCTACTATAACGTTTTCACCGAACAATTGAGAAACCAATTTAACATAAGGTGTTTCACCGCAGCCTGCACAAGCGCCTGAGAATTCAAATAACGGTTTTCTGAGCATTGCGCCTTTAATTGTGTTGGTGTTGTTTTTACCCATAACATTGTCAGGCAGTGCGTCAAAGAATTCTTCGTTAACCATTTCGCAAGCTTCTTCTTCTTTTTCGATTGAAGACCAGGTTAAAGCGGCTTTTTCAGGATTTTTGTTCATCGGGCACTGGTCTACGCAAACTCCGCAGCCTGTACAATCTTTGCAGTAAACCTGAACTTTGAATTTTTCTCCATGGTCGTTCGGTTTTGCATCAATTGTGTTGAAAGATGCAGGAGCATTTTTCAAATCATCAGCTTCAATCAATTTTGTTCTGATTGCAGCATGAGGACAAGCTGAGGCACAAATTCCGCACTGAATACAGTTTTCAGGATTCCAGTGAGGAACTCGGGGAGCAATACCGCGTTTTTCAAGGCAGGCAGTTCCTGTCGGAATAACGCCGTCAACGCTCATTGCTGAAACCGGAATGTCATCGCCTTTTTGTTTCATTGAAGGTTCAATGATTTTTTTCGCAAATTCAGATGCGTCATCCGGGATTAATTTCGCATCTTCTGCTGCGCAAACTCCTTCTAAGGAAGCTGGAATAACAACTTCTTCAGTAGCGTTAACTGCAGCATCAATTAATGCAAGGTTCATGTTAACAACATCATCGCCTTTTTTCTTGAAGGTTTTCTTGGTCATTTCTCTCATACCTTCAAGAGCTTGTTCAAACGGAATAATGCCTGAAACTTTGAAGTAAGCAACCATCATAACAGTGTTTGCACCTTTGCCGCGTAAGCCTGGCTGCTGTTCAATAAGAGCTTCGGCGTTAACATTATAGAATTTGATTTTCTTGTCAATAATAGTTTTCTGCATATCTCTTGTTAAGTGAGAGAAAGCTTCTTCTTTTGACCATGGGCTGTTAAGAAGGAATGTTCCGCCTTCTTTGATACCTTTAAGCATATCGTATCTGCCGATGTATGCATGAGCAGAGCAAGATACGAAATCAGGTGCTGTTATAAGGTATGTAGATTTAATCGGTTTGTCGCCGAATCTCAAGTGAGAAACAGTTACACCGAAAGACTTTTTAGAGTCATAAGCAAAGTATGCCTGAGCATCTTTGTTAGTATATTGACCGATAATTTTGATTGAGTTTTTGTTAGCACCTACAGTACCGTCTGAGCCCAAGCCCCAGAACATACAATTTGTAGTTCCTTCCGGTTCAGTAACGATATGTTCTTCAACTTTCAAAGATTTGTGAGTTACATCGTCTTCAATACCAACAGTGAAGCCATGGAAACCGTTGGTTTCAGCATGTTTGTAAACTGCGTATACCATTGACGGTGTAAATTCTTTTGATGCCAAACCATAACGTCCGCCAATAATTCTAATGTCTTTGCCTTCAAGTGCTGCAACAACATCCAAGTAAAGCGGTTCGCCGATAGAGCCTGGTTCTTTTGTTCTGTCGAGAACTGTAATACGTTTAACTGAAGCAGGAATAGCGGCTTTAAATCTTTCAACGTCAAATGGTCTGTATAATCTTACTTTAACTAAACCGTATTTAGTACCGCGTTTAGCATTCAGGTATTCGATAGTTTCTTCAATAGTTTCACAGCCTGAGCCCATTGCTACGATGATATCGGTTGCATCAGGAGCACCGACATAATCAAACGGATGATATTGTCTTCCGGTAACTTTTGCAACTTTATCCATATATTCTTGAACAATATCGGGAACAGCATCATAGTATTTATTAACTGTTTCACGGCCCTGGAAGTAAACATCGGTATTTTGAGCACCAACTTTGCAAACAGGAGCTTCCGGTCTTAAGGCTCTTTGTCTGAATTCTTCAATATATTTAGGTTCAACAAGTTTTGCAATATCTTCATAAGAAATTTCTTCGATTTTGTGAACTTCGTGAGATGTTCTGAAACCGTCGAAGAACTGCAAGAACGGAACTTTTGATTTGTATGTTGCAAGGTGAGCAACTAAAGCTAAATCCATTTCTTCCTGAACTGAATTTGCTGCTAACATTGCATAACCTGTGTTACGGCAGCCCATAACGTCTGAGTGGTCGCCGAAAATTGCCAATGATTGTGCTGCTATTGCACGTGCTGCAACGTGAATTACGTGCGGAAGCATTTCACCAGCCATTTTGTGCATTACAGGGATCATCAACAGCAAACCTTGTGAAGCGGTATAGGTTGATGTTAAAGAACCTGCAGCCAGAGAGCCATGAACAGCGCCTGCTGCACCGGCTTCAGATTGCATTTCTGCGACACGAACTTCTTCGCCCCAGATGTTTTTTTTGTGTTGAGATGCCCATTCATCAATCCATTCTCCCATTGTAGAAGAAGGTGTGATAGGGTAAATTGCGGAAACTTCGCTCATTGCATAAGCAACATGCGCTGCGGCGTAATTGCCGTCAACTGTTATCGTTTTTCCTGGCATAATTAACTAACCTCCTTATTTTGATTTACTATTCTAATAATTAAAATTAATTATACGCTCTTATAAAAATAATAATACAAACATGACTTTTTAACAAAAAAAACTTATTTGTAAAAATTTGTAAATAAATAGAAATATAAATTCAAAACAAGTTAAAATTTTAAATTCAGGACTTTTAGAAAAAGTGAAACTGGAAGGAGAAATCATGAATTTATCAATTACCCCAAAATTTCAAACATTTCAAAGAGCAAAGCAGACAAACCAATCTAATCAAACTAACAGTACTGTTAGTTTACCAAAGTATTCACATACTTTGGTAAAAGATACTGTCTCCTTTGGAAATACCCCAAGACAATTAGTTACGGTCGCTGAGCATCTTCAGGCTCAGATAGCTGCCGATTCCGGAAGGCTTTCCCGTATTGCAACAACTTATTTGGATGTTTTGGAATCCGTTGCTAGCGGGTTAAAAGAAAAAGGCTTTTTATTTGACAGAGCATACTGTGAACTCCATCCGGTAAAGTCACCTGAATCTTATACAAGTAAAGTTGTTCGCTCCGGACATTTCAAAGTTCCTGATACTATTAGAGCAACTTTATATTGTAATAATGCTTATGATTTGTCTGTGTTAAATGACGGACTTCTTCCTGAAATGCAAAAACGTGGTTATATACTTTCAACCACGGAAAGAAGCATAAAAGATTTGGTAAAAAGAGGCTATGTGCCTAACGCTGTTGAAGAGGCTGATTTAAGCAAAGAAATAACTGTTCCGGATTTGGATATAAGATTGGAAAATGTTTCAGAACAGGTTACCAAACTTGATCCTCATTTGAGATACAGCATTAGCAAGCCGCAGAAATCAGGATATGAAGATATTCAAATGCGCTTCATCAGAGATTTTGACAAGAAGAAAAATCCTATACAACATGAATTAATTATACTATTTGGCCCGAATTATTCAAAAGCAAAACATGATGAATCTAAATATGTATATAATGCATTGAGAAAGTTTGATGAACTTTCAATGAAGTTTACGGATGATACAATTGGGTCGCACTCTCATAAAGCTAATCGATATATTGAACTTATAACTCAAATGTTCAGAGGCAAAATTTCTGAAAAGTTATTTTTAAATGCTAAGAATAAAGATTTATATGATATTTCAGATGAAATTCCTATTCATTTTTCAGAAACTGATATAAATATGTTTAATAATTATTTTTCTGGGCTTCATGACCGTATGAGTTCTGTTTATGCTGAAGCTAAGAAAGCTGCAAGCAGTAGTGACAGTGCTAAAAAACAGCTTTCAAAAGACTTAAGGCATGACAGAAATTGCCTGAATGAAATTAAAGATATTTTGAGTAATACAATTGAGCATTTCAATTATCAGTCTGATTTAAAAAAGACTTAAGTTTTAATTATCGCAACATTTTCAACATGATAAGTGTGGCAAAACATATCAAAAGGCTGTATGCTTTCAACGCGGCAGCCTTTTTCAATTAGAAATTTTAAATCCCTTGCTAAAGTTGCAGGATTACAGCTTACATATATGATATGACCTTTTGTGAGTCGTAAGAGTTCAGCCAAAGCTTCTTTTGTGCAGCCTTTGCGCGGCGGGTCAACAATTGAAATATCAAATACGCACTTTTCATTTTTGAAAAAATCTGCAGCGTCTGAATTGTAAATCTCAACGTTAAAGATTTTGTTTATTTTAAGACTTTTCTTGGCGCGTTCTGTTGATTCTGAATTTTCTTCAACTGTAACAACTTTTTGTGCCACATCAGAAACGCAGATTCCAAAAGTTGAAATTCCTGCGTAAGCATCTAAAATAATCGGGTTTTCATAATTGTTTTGGATAAAATCTTTTACATATTTGAAAATGTTTTCTGCACTTTTGGGATTTACCTGAAAAAATGTGTTTGCTCCAATAGTAAAAGTTTTGCCTAAAAGTTTTTCCTCAATAAAATCTGCACCTGCAATGCATTCTGATTTTTTGCCAAGAATTACGTTTGTCTTTTGTGAATTAAAATTTACGCACACGCCTGCAATCTCTTCAAATTCATTAAAAATAGCTGTTGCAAAGTCCTTTAAGCGACCAAAAGTTTTTGTGGCATTCACAACAAGTGTCACGAGCAGTTTCCCGTTTTCCGCAGATGCGCGTATTACAACATGGCGAAGATCGCCTGAATGTTTTTTTTCATTAAAGCCGGAAATGTCAAAATCAAGTGCATGTTCTCTTATAAAATCAACGATTTTGTCGCAAATTTCGGGTTGAATAGGACAATGTTTTATATTAACAATTTCATGAGTTTGCGGCTTGTAATATCCTGCTAAAATTCTTTTTGAAACCTTTGTCTGTGAAATTGGATATTGAATTTTGTGCCTGTAATTTTTGATTTCAGGGCTTGCGATTGTTTTTGGAATTTTTATATCTATGTTGGCTATTGAGCGCATAGCATCTTCGACAATTTGTCTTTTCAATTCCAATTGATAATCATAATCTATAAATTGAAGCTGGCATGCTCCGCAAACTTTTTGCATTGCGCAGAATGGTTCAATTCTGTGATTTGAAGGCGTTAGAACCCCAATTGTTTTTGCATTCGCAAAATTTTTGTTAGCTTTTGTAATTTTTGCTGTAACAATGTCTCCAGGGCAGGCGCCTTCGACAAATACAACATATCCGTCAACTTTTGCAATTCCGTATCCAAGATTTGAGAATTTTTCAATATTGAGATTAAGGATATCATTTTCGTGCATAATTTGATTTTAGCACAAACTAGCGCGGAAGATTGTTGAAATAATCTTTATCTGTCAATGCGTAATATGTGCATGCAATGCCGTTGTACGGGTCTGTTGAAGTTTGAGAGCAGTATGTGTTTTTGTCTATATACGTGGTGCTTGGTGCTCCCATAGGCGCAATCCTGCCGTCATCCATTAATTGAAAAGTAAATAGATCGTGTCCCCATCTGTTTGGATTTTTGTTGATACCGTTTACATCGACACTAACTAATCGTGTCCGATCTGTTGCGTCTGAGGAGTTTTCTAGTAGTATAAGACTACCATCTTTTAAAACGAATTGTCCATCGTCAAGTAATGTTAATCTTAATGTCTTATTATTATACGTTTTGTAGATAGAAGATATTCTATCTGCATAACTGTTATCTCCTTGGTTTGGCATACATTTTGTATATGTAATTCCGCAGTCATGTATTATCGCAAAATATGGTTTAATAAGATTATATAAATTGTTTGCGTCTTTTTTAATTCCTATATCTTCTGGTTTTAAGGTTTCGCCATGTTTTGCTTGATACATTACAAATGCCTGTTGGATAACTGAATAGTTCTTTTTCAAGGATGCTTCCAATGCTTTATTCTGATTTTTGGTAATTAGTGCAGGCAAGGTCATGGCTGCAACAACCCCGATAATCCCTAAAGTTATCAGAACTTCAGCCAACGTAAAAGCATTTTTTCTCATAGTTTATCTCCATAAAGCTAATATCTAATTAGATATATTTAATTAACTATAACTAATTTACCATATCTTATTAGGATTGTAAATATGAAAAATGACAAAAAGATTATTGATCCTAAAAAAGAATTACTATTAAAAGTTGTAGGCAGCATAATAAAAGAAAAACGACTCTCAAAAAATAAAGGAATTTTGCTTTTAAGTTATGAATATGACATAGCTAACAGCTCAATTGCGTTATTAGAAAAAGGTGTAAGAGATGTGCAATTTTGCACCTTATGGAAGCTTGCAAATGCCTTTGGCATGAATTTTTCCGAATTTATAAAAGAGGTTGAAAGTCGTCTGCCAAAAGATTTTAAATTAATAGAAGATTAATTTAAAGAAATATCTTGACAGCAAAATTTTTTTTGATACTATAATAAATGTCGAAAGGCAAGGGCGTTTAGCTCAGTTGGTAGAGCGTCTCCCTTACAAGGAGAGGGTCAGAAGTTCGAGTCTTCTAACGCCCACCATAAAAAAGACCGTTATAAGCGGTCTTTTTTAATAACTGAATATTGAAAATTGAAGTTTAACTGAAACTTGTGAGCCTGTCTCCGTAACATAGTGAAAGTAAGTATCAATTTCGAAGGAGACTTGCTTTAACCTCAAAAAGTTACATAAAATTCCGTATGGGGCGTTAGCAGGGACCCCGCAAAATTGATACTTAATCAATTTTGAAGGGGGTTGCGCTCGCCCCCAAACATAGTCAAACAACTACATAAATTTACGCATGGGGCGTTAGCGCAGTTGGTAGCGCACGACACTGGCAGTGTCGGGGTCACGAGTTCGAGTCTCGTACGCTCCACCATATTGAAAATAACACTGTTGAATATTGGTTTGGCAGTGTTTTTTAGTTTTATTAATACGTTTTCACTGTTGTACAAAATGTTGCAAACTTTAATCAGTCTTTTCTAAATAAAGTTTTTCTGAAACAAAATCTGAAATTTCCCGTCTTTTAAATCAAAGAGTTTTTATTTTTGAAATTAAGAAGAGAGGAAATGTATGAGTGTAAACGTGCAGCTTCAGGAAGATAATGAAACTTTATTTAAAGATTTTCAGAGTAATTATTTGCAGGAAGATATTATTTGCCGTGAAGAAGATGATGAGGTCGTTTGTGAGCCAAAAACTTTCAATTCAATTGCAAATGAAGATGATTTGCTTCAAATGTATTTGAAAGATATTGGTAAAGTTAAACTTTTAACTTCAAAAGAGGAAAAAATCCTGGGAAAACAAATAAAAGAAGGCAAACCGACTCAGGCTGAAATCGCAAAAAGAAAGTTGATTCAGGCAAACTTGAGGCTTGTTGTGAGTATTGCTAAAAAATATATCGGTCAGGGTGTTTTGTTCATGGATTTAGTGCAGGAAGGCTCTTTGGGCTTAATCAAAGCCGCTGAAAAGTTTGATTATTCAAAGAATTTTAAATTCTCAACTTATGCAACCTGGTGGATTAAACAAACTATTATCAGAGCAATTTCAAACAATTCACGCACTATCAGAATTCCTGTTCATATGGCAGATAAAATAAGAAAATATAAAAAAGTTTATACAATGCTTTCGTTTGAGTTGGGGCGTGAACCGAGCGATGCAGAAGTTGCAGAAAGAATGGGGCTTCCGCCTAAAAAACTCTCTACAATCAGAAAATCCATTATAAAAGAGCCTATAAGTCTTGAAACTCCGGTTACAGATGATTTGAATGTAGGGGATTATATTCAGGATAAGAAACACAATTCTCCGGATGAACAAACTAAAAATAATAGTTTAAAAGGGTCTATAGAACACCTTTTAAGCACACTTAACGAACGTGAAAAAAAGATTATTAGCTGCCGGTTTGGGATAAACGGACACACGCAAATGACGCTGGAACAATTAGGGTGTGAAATGGGATATTCCAAAGAGCGTATCAGGCAATTAGAGGATATTGCTCTTAATAAAATTAGAGAGAAAGAAGAGTTGAAACATTTTAGGGATTTTATTGAGGATTAGTTTCTATAAGCCGGCAACAGCCGGTTTTTCTTTTGCCGCTAAGGTTAATTTTATTTAAAAACGACCTCCGCACATATTACGGAAGGTCGTTTTTTTATAAATTTAGGGATGTCAAGAAATAATTCACTATTATTTCCTTAAACCAGATTGTTTTTAATAACCGGCTGGGCTTCTTTATTTGCACAAAGCGTAACAAGAAGATTATTAACCATTTTTGCTTTTTCTAGTTCGTCAAGCTGAACAATGTTGTTTTCGCTTAATCTGTTAAGTGCCATCTCAACCATTCCCACCGCTCCATCAACAATTGCTCGTTTTGCATCAATTACTGCTGACGCCTGCTATCTTTGAAGCATTGCAACCGCGATTTCCGGAGCATAAGCAAGGTGTGTAATTTTTGCATCAACAACATTTATTCCGGCAACTTTTACATTGCGTTGGATTTCAGCTTTTAATTTAGCTGAAATTTCAGCACTGTCTCCGCGTAAAGATTGTACATCTTTGTCTTCCGGAGCGTCGTAAGGATACATTCTTACAATGTTTCTCAATGCTGAGTCGCTTTGTGCTGATATAAATGTTTTGTAGTCATTAACATTAAATATTGCTTTTGCGGTATCCTGCACCTCCCAAATTACGATTATCCCTACTTCAATAGGGTTTCCAAGTTCGTCATTAATTTTTTGTTTGCCGTTATCAAGGGTCATCGCTTTTAATGAAATCGGTACAAATGGCGTTACACTCTGAGCAAAGGGGTTAACCCAGTGAAAACCTGCTCCGCGAAGGGTTCCGATGTATTTGCCGAAAACAGTCAGAACGAGCGCTTCCTGCGGCTTAAGTATTTTGAAGCCGGCGCATAAAAAGACAAAAATTACTATTCCTACAGGGATTAATAACGGAAGAAGCAGTCCTAGACTAAGGATTACACCTGCACCTAGCAGCATGAATAATAACACGATAAATCCGTTTACTGATATAACGCGTTTTTCTTTTTCTTTACTTTGTATTTCAAGTTCCTGGAATGCTGGTTCTGTTTTCTGTTTTAGGGAAGTGTCGCAGTATTTTTCAATAAATGTAAAATTGTCACTGATTGCCGGAGTTTTTTTCATAAACAATCCGAAATATTTTGAGAGCTCACCGTTGTCAAACCAAATTCCGTTGCAAACAGAACATTTGTCAACGATTATACCGTTAAAATATACTTTCTCCATTGCTTTTCCGCAGTCAGGACAAACTCTTGGCTCTTCTTTAACTTTAACAGAAGCCATATCTGCAGGATTTAGTATTTCGCATTTCAAATCAAGCATGTCGCCGATTTTTTTCAATGTCGGAAATTTAATCCACATTGCTTTACATGTTTTGCAATACTGGATTGTAACCCCTTTTATTTTTAGACTTTCTAATTCTTCTTGACATTTTGGACAATTCATTTATACCCCTTTCTCAATTAATGCAGACCTTTAGCCAGCATAAGTTATGTTTCAATAAGTGATTTTGCAAATTCCATTGATTGTTCGTTAATGTCGCCGCCTGCAAGTTCTGCTAGCGCTTTAATTCTATTGTCGCCTGTCAAAACATAGACCTCAACTTTTGTTTCATCTTCCTGCGACTTTTTGACGTAAAAATGTTTGTCTGCTTTTGAGGCAATAATTGCCTGGTGAGTAATTAAAATTATCTGATGGAATTTTGAAAGTTCTACGATTTCATCGGCAACACTTTGGGAGGCTTTGCCTGAAATTCCCGTATCTATTTCATCGAAAATTACAGTGTCAATATCGTCGGTTTGTGCAAAGATTGACTTTATTGCAAGCATTACACGAGAAATTTCCCCGCCGGATGCGACTTTTGCAAGCGGTTTTAAATCTTCTGAAACGTTCGTGGAAATCAAAAATTCAACCTCATCAATTCCATCAGAACAAAGCTCTTTTTCTTTAACTGCAATTTCAAAACGGGCTTTTGGAAGTTCCAATTTGGCAAGCCTTTCCTGAATATAAACAGAAAGAACATTCGCATAATTTTTTCGGTGTTCGCTTATTTCTTTTGCTTTTTCAAAGAGATTTTTGCGTGCTTGTTCAATAAATCCTTCAAGTTCGTCAATATTTTTTGTTGAAAATTCGATTGAAGAAAGTTCTTGTGAAAGTTTTTCGTAAGTTTCAAGCACTGAAGCGAGAGTTCCGCCGTATTTGCGTTTAAGCTTGTCTAACAGATAGAGTCTTTCCTGAATTTCGTTTAGCCGTTCTGTGTCGTTATCAAGATTTTGGCTGTAATTTCTCAATTCGCTTGAAATTTCATGAAGATTTTCAATGTTTTCAATGAGATTTTGTTCAAGGCTTTCAAGCTTTGAGTCAAACGAAGCAGCTTTTGAAATGTTTTGTTTAATTTTGCCGAGCGCCTCCAGAATTGAACCGTCATCACCATTGATTGCCCAATATGAGGAGCCCGTTAATTCTTTGAGTTTTTCCGCATTTTCAAGAACCTCCAATTCTGCATTAAGTTCGTCATCTTCGCTTTGGGATTGAATTTCTGCTGTTTCAATTTCATTTACTTGAAATTTTAGAAATTCAATTTGAGATTCTGTGATATCTGCTGAATTTTTTGCTTTTTCTAGTCTTGACTTGAGTTCGTTGTATTCAGAATATAAACTTCTGTATTCGCTGAGTTTTTCCCCGTAAACCTCTTTTGCATAAGAATCAAGAAGCGTTATGTGATATTTTGGCTGTAAAAAGGAATATGTCTGGTGTTGAGAATGAATATCGAGAAACAGCGCCCGAAGATTTTTTATAAATTCCTGATTAACAAGTGTACCGTTTACACGCGAGCGAACCGAACTCTGCGTAATTTCTTTTGTCAGAGTTATTTCTTTGCCGAAATCGTCAATTCCGTTTTCGTCAAAAAGCGTTTTTAAATCGTGTTTTGTATTTTCGATAGTAAGCTCAATTACAGCTTTTTCAGAGCCGTTTTTTATGACATCTTTTGACACCCTCGGCGCAAACGCCAGGTCTATTGCGCTAATTAAAATGCTTTTGCCCGCACCGGTTTCGCCTGTTATGACGTTCAAGCCTTTATCAAAATTTGCGCACAACTCGTCTATTAAGATATAATCCTTAATTCTTAATTGCTTAATCATACTTATAGAATAGCGTAAAGTCTTGAATTGAGCAATATTTTAAATATTTTTTACAATAAGGATTAACCCTTCTTAATTCCAAACAGTCGAAATTCGCCAGGCTCAAGATGTTCTATTAAAATTGCGTTGTCTTGAGTTTTATATTTCTTTTTCACAAAATTTTCGTCTTCGATAACGTATTCAGAGGTGATTTTGAATTCGCCCGGAAGTTGAAGTGTTTTATTATGAAGCGCTTCACCGTTGACAATTTCGCCGTAAGAATTTCCTTTGTCGTCACATTTTGTAATTTTTTCGGTCGGATATTTGTAGTTTGCAACAACTAAAAATGCGGATTTTATCGGTTCTTTTGACACCATCCATGCTGCAAAACCGTCATCTTCCTGTAATATTATCTGAGCTTCGCCGTCTGTAATTACGTTGTGATGTTTTACAAACCTGTCAATCGCATCGAATTTTTTGTAAAATTCGTAATGATTTTCGCGCGCCATTGAAATTTCTTCTCCGATAACGCTTTCAATTCCGGTTTTGGTAAAGCTTTCATCACCGTCAATGTAAAGCATTGGTCTTTGAGCAAATTTGCCGCCCGGCATAAATTTGTATTTAAACCATTTGAAAAGCGCGCCTTTTTCACCCAATTGACCCGGGTATTGATCGATACTTCTGAATTCTCCGTCTTGATTGTTGTAAGTTTTCAGAATAGACAATTTATTATCTTTTTTTAAATTGACATTATAGTTTGAAAGATGATTGTTATCTTGAGCAATGCATTCCGGAGTTTTGGAAGATTGAGACACGATGTCGTTACCCCATAGCAAATCGAAGTTCATATCTTCGTGATATTCTTTCAAAAAGTCATCCCAGAGCATGTATTCTGCCAGAGTTCCGAAATATGGGATTTTGTTTTTCATGGCATTATTGAGTTTATTTAAAACAACTCTAGGAGCACGATAGCTTATTGGTTTTCCGTCTTTTTCTGAAACCTCATCAACAATGTGGTCAATGTGGTCAACTCGGAAACCGTCGAAATTGTATTCGGATTGAAGTTTTTGCATATAATCTATGAAATAATCAATTACCGGCTCGTTAAACGTTCCGTTTTCAAGATATGCAAAATAATATGGCGTCTGGCAGTCCAAATTTGCAAAGCAGGAAACATCTTCGCCTTTGAAGTTGTAATGCTTATATATCGGGTAATCTCTGCCTTCGCTCATTTTGTCAAAAACAGGGACGCCTGCTGAACACCATGCTCCGCCGGGTGCAGGCCAGAGACCTTCTTTTATAAGGCGCTGGATTATTTCAATTTGTTTTGTAATGTCGTTTTCTTCAAGTTTTTTACCGGCTTTTATTCCAAGTTCTTGGGCGACAATTTCTCTTATGCGTTTGTGGAGTTTTTGCTGGTAATTTTTTGTGAGCATTGCGTTTGAAGTTTGTTTTTTGAAAGGTTCAAGAACTTTTTCAAATGCGTTGTAAATTTTTTGATAATTTTCTGCAAGCTCGCCTGCGCTGCCGTTTAAAGTTTGAAGATAAATGTTTTTGACAACTTCAATGTCATCTTCGTCGCAGGTTTCAATGCCATTGTTTTTAAGCTCTTCTTTAAGCTGATTGTTTGAAATTTTTGCAAGAGAACTAACCTGCTTTTTTAAATTTTGGATTAAATCTTCTATGTCATACCATCTAGCGATTTCGGGATTTGCAAGAACTGCTTTTGAAAATCTTCCAGTCTGCGGCAGTATATCATAAATTACCGGATGTCCTGCAAGCTGTGCAAATGTTATGAAAGTCTGCACCTGTCCTTTTGCATCAAGCCCTGTCAGGTCGTAAATCTCTTTATCAAAAAGCTTTTCACTGACCTCGCTGCTTTTTGGAAGATAAGCGCACCCGAATTCTCTTGGATGAAATGGAATTAAATATATTGTCGTATTAAAAATTTCGTTTTGAATATTTCCGGTCGGGAGGATAAGGAGCTGCCTCAGCCAGTCCATAAACTTTCCGGTTTCTTTTGTTTTGTTTCCGTCTTTTAGGCCTGCAAGGTTAATTAATTTGATGTCATGTCCTTCTTTTTTTATCCATTCGGAATTTTTCACATTGTCGCGTGCCAGCACACTTATGCGCTTATCCTCAAATCGGAATTTGCCCTCATTAAATATATGGTTATCTATCCATTTGTACTGGAGGGCATAAAGAACTTCCGCATCGGTTAGTTCATCCAATGCTTTTATATAAGGAAAATTTAAATAGCCATATTTAAGCATGACATTTTTAAGATAAGTTTTTCTCTCATCAGAAATATTTTTTACGCCAAAGTGGTCGGATAATTTTGTGTAAATCTCATTTATAAGTACATCTTTTGGAGGATTTTTACCTTTTCGTCCAAACAAAAATTTTAACATTTAGACACTCCCTTCTTCCATTACTAAAGGATTATAGCACAATTTAAAAAAATCTTCTGTAAAAAAATATTAATTGTACTTTATACAATATTAGCTGATAGGGTAATGGATTAATTCATAAAGCTATCATTTAATAGTCATGTCGACATCTGAAAAGTTAATTTAAAAGTTTATTAAAAAGAGAGGTGAAAAATGGTACAAAATCTTCAAACTTCCGAACTCTGCATGAGCGGGCAAAAAGTTCTCAATATCATTATTGTTGAGGATTTCAAATTAACAAGAGTCGGGCTTCGATGCGCGCTTAATGAAAATCCGGATATGGAAGTTGTGGCAGAAAGCGAAGATGCTATTGAAGGTATTAAGCTTATTGAAAAATACAAACCCGATGTTGTTTTAATGGATTTGGGGCTTCCGGGCATGAATGGTATTGAAGCAATGATTAAAGTTAAAGAATTTGCTCCAGAAACAAAAATTATTGCACTTACATCTCATGACAGGGAAGAAGAAGTTATTGCGGCATTGAGTTCTGGTGCAAGCGCTTATTGTTTGAAGGATATTGATCCTCAAAAGTTAGCAGATGTCGTACGTGATGTATCAGTCGGGGTTTGCTGGATTGATCCTGTGGTTGCGCAAATGGCCCTGAATGCATTCCCAAAAGTTGATAACATCGGCTTTTTACCAAGTAAGTCGCATGGTGAAGGAAGGGTACCGCTTACTGAACGCGAATATGAGGTTCTGAAGCATCTTGTGACAGGGAAAAGTAATACTGAAATTGCAAAAGAACTTATTGTAAGCGTTCATACAGCAAAAGCTCATGTGTGTTCGATTTTGCAGAAAATGTGCGTGAATGACAGAGTTCAGGCTGCAGTCAAAGCTGTTAAAGAGGGCATGGTGTAATTTTTTGTTAAAAAAGCAGGATTGCAATCCTGCTTTTTTCATGTTATATTTAAGTAAGTAAATAGTATGAAAAATGCAAAAGGAGTAATAAGGTTGAAATTAAGATTTGACAATACTTTCCGGGGGGGGGGGGCAGCCTAAAACCTCCTTATTAACAGCTTTTGGAACTAATGGTTTTACTTTAGCTGAAGTCTTGATTACTATAAGTATAATTGGAATAGTTGCGGCAATTACATTACCCGCATTAATTCAACGAAATAATAATAAAGTAACAGAAGCTCGTCTTAAAAAATTTTATTCAGTTATTAATCAGGCAGTTATTCTTTCAGAGCTTGAAAATGGTGACAGAAAAGATTGGTATAGAGATTATTCAGGTGCCGTTATAGACCCCGACGGCAAACCTATTGAGGGTACTTCTGAGGCTGAGAAGTGGTTTATGCAGTATATCGGCAAGTATTTGAAAATTGTAGGCAAAGAGACTACTGATAGGGGAATGTTTATTGTATATTTTGAAGATGGTAGCGCCTTAATGCAATTAAACCATGGTACAACGCGTGACTGGGTGTTTTATCCACAAAAAGTTAAAAGATGTGTTGAAAGATATGGTTATCCTACATCTATTACTTCAGGTGGTTTAGGTGTTTGTGCTTTTGCCTTTGGGTTTGTACCTGGAAAACCCGGGCAAACACAAACAGAAGCAGAAGCGACAGGGTTTGGGTTTCTATATAATAAAGGTTTTGAGTCCTATACTTATGCATGGGATGGAAGCCGTGAATTCTTAATAGAGCACTGCAAAGATAATTCAACTAAGGGGGTCTATTGCACTATGCTTATCCAGCTTAATAACTGGCAAATTCCAAAAGATTATCCGCATAAAGTCAGTTATTAATCTTGTTTATTATTTCGATAACCTGTTTGGTAAGATTGTCATAATCACCATTATTGTCAATTATAAAATCCCAATTTTTTATGTTATCAAGACCTGTTTCTGTTATATCAGTTTCACCTATTAATTCCCCGCGTTTTGCTCTTGTTTCACGGGTTGCTTCAACTCTTATTGTTAAAGCGCCTGCATTTTTGAAAACCTCATATTCATGCGGAACTCTGACATCTGTGACAATTATATTTCCGTCCTGTTCAAGAATTTTTTTTAACCAGTAATCCGGGTCTTGTGAGCGGCCCCAATTACCTAAGTTTATTAAGTCTTGGCGATAGACGGCTTTATTTTTTTCTATTTCTTCATAAGAAAGTTTTTTTTCTTTTCCGTAAGTTATTTTTATAATATCGCCCATTGCGCAGCGTTTAAAATCTGGCATTTTTTCAAGCATAATTTTTGCCGCAGTATCCTTTCCAGAATACTGTTTGCCTGAAAATATAATTATTTTTTCTGCCATATTATCTCCTTTTCTTTAAAAATAACATAGAGAAAATGAAATGTGAATGTATTGATTTGTTATTTCTCTTTCACTTAATATTTGTAAACATAAAATTTGCAATTTTGCTATGTTGGTCGTAGTATGAAAAAAGCACGCGCCGCAAAAGTTACGGCTTGTGACTGCAAATGAGTGTAAATAGTACAATAATGGATGTGTTATGGCTTTAAACTTTCAAGAATTGGTTTTTAATTTACAAAAATTTTGGTCGGACTATGGCTGTATAATTCAGCAGCCTTATGATATCGAAAAAGGTGCTTCTACAATGAATCCTGCAACCTTTTTACGTTCCCTCGGGCCGGAACCCTGGAATACTGCAATGATTGAACCATGCAGAAGACCTACCGATGCAAGATACGGGGAAAATCCAAACAGATTAGGGCATTATTATCAGTTTCAGGTTATTTTGAAACCTTCTCCCGACAATGCTCAAGAGCTTTACTTGAAAAGTTTGGAGGCTATGGGTATAAACTTGAAAGAACATGACGTTAGGTTTGTTGAGGATAACTGGGAATCTCCGACTTTAGGTGCCGCTGGTGTCGGTTGGGAAGTCTGGCTTGACGGCATGGAAATTACTCAATTTACATATTTCCAACAGGTTGGCGGTTTGGAAGTTAAACCTGTTGCGCTTGAGTTAACTTACGGGCTTGAGCGTATTGCTATGTATTTGCAAAATAAAGCTTCAGTTTATGACATTATGTGGAATGATAAGCTAAAATACGGCGAAATCTTCTTACAAAATGAAATTGAACAGTCTAAATATAATTTCGAAGTTTCAGATGCTAAAAGCTTATTCACTATGTTTGACCTCTACCAGAAAGAAGTCGATAATTGTATTAGCGCAAAACTTGTCCTTCCTGCTTATGATTATGTTTTAAAATGCTCACATACTTTTAACTTACTGGATGCGAGAGGAGTAATCAGCAAGGATGAAAGAATTAACTTTATAAACAGAGTTAGAACAATGGCTTCTGCCGTTGCAAAATTGTACGTAGCTCAAAGAGAAGAACTTGGCTTCCCTCTTTGTAAATAAAATAAGGATATTTAATGGCAACTAGATTTGAACGTCCAACTTTATCAAAAAACTTTATTCAAAGATTAATTAGAATTAAAAACCCCGATGAAATGCTTGAAGCTGCAAAGGCTGACGGTTTGGAAAAAACTCTTGGCGTTTGGGATTTGATAATATTAGGCATTGGTGCAATTATCGGAAGCGGAATTTTCGCTATAGTCGGTATTGC
>QAMI01000018.1 GCA_003150395.1 Candidatus Gastranaerophilales bacterium
AAATCCCGCCAGAGACATTTTTAAATCTTGCAAACCTCTATGTAAAAGAAGATGCCGTAGCAAGTGCAATAAATGTTCTTGAAAGAGCCTTTTCTAAAAATATTGACACTGAAAATATCCGTGAAAAACTTGCCGGACTGCATTTAAAAAACCACAATCCGGAAAAAGCTCTTGAAATTACAAAAGATGAACTAATGCAGGCAAAATGTCTTTTGGAATGCGGAAAAACAGAAGAAGCCTTTAAAATTCTGGAATTGCCTGAAGCAAAGAAAAAAGATTTGGCAAAATATCACTCACTTGTGGCTCAATATTATTTTTTAAAAAATGATTTTGATAAAGCACTTGAAGAAGTTAACGAGTTTGAAAAAATTGAAAAAAATTCGCCTTTAACATACCAGATGAAGGCTTTGATTTATGAAAACCAAAAGGATGATTATAACGCGCATGTGCAGTGGGGTAAATACAACATTGTACGCGGAAATATTGACATCGCAATTAATGAATTCCTGAATGCATACCAGCTTAAAGATGATGATTTAAATTTGCTTACAACTCTTGCTGCATTATTGGAAGAAAACGGTGACAAAAACCATGCAATGGAATTTTATGAAAAGATTTCAAAACTTGAGCCAAACAACATTACAGCACTTTCAAAACTTGCAGATTACAGAAATGATTTAGGCGACTACAGAGCTGAATGTGATTACCTGGAAGCCTGGTACGAAGTTGACAAACGCAACTACAGCCTGATAAAAAGGCTTGCCAAAACATACGAAAGGCTCAAAAACAAGCCTTCCGCAGTTGATTACTACAAAAAATATCTTCAAACTGCAACAACGGCAGAAGATTATGAAGCAGTGAAAAAACATCTCGCAAAACTGGAAAATACAGAAATGGTTGAAGATGAAGGATTACTAGAAAAAATCCTGAGATTTTTCAATAAAAACTAAAAAATGCTTATATAAGAGTTTTTATCATACCCATATATAATTGGAAAAATGCAATTGCGATAACAAAAACAATGGCTCCCAAAACAACTATTAATGTCGGTTCAAAAGCTTTAGTCAAAGCTTTAAGCACCATGTCAATTTTCTTATCTATAACATCTACACAATCCTGAAGCATTTTTGAAAGATTTCCGGCTTTTTCTCCGGCTGCAACCATTGTTACTAGAGCACCTGGAAGCAAAGATGCTTTATGAAACGCATCTGACAAAGTTGCCCCCTTTTCTACAAGACGATTTGCATAATCTGCTTTTTGTTTTATTTCAGTATTACAGATTGTGCGCCTTGCAAGCTCAAGGGATTTCATAAAAGGCACTCCCGTTGCATATGAAATATTTAAAATACACATATAATTTGCCAAATTAATATAATTAACAAAATCATTTATAATTGGTATCTGCAAAAACAGCTTATCAAAAAAAGCTCTTGTTTTATCATATGTGGCAAGAAAATTTACAGCACCGAAGAAGGCAAATATTGACAAAATACATAACCACCAGTAATCTCCTATAAATTGAAGAATTCCCATAACAGTTGCCGCAAATACAGGAATATCAACACCGGCTCCGCTCATCATTATAGCAGAAGCAAATGTTGGGAATACAAATTTGGAAAAAAGTATCAAAAGTCCGCACATAATTAAAATTACAATACACGGATAAATCAATGCCTGAATAATATTTCCTTTAATCTCATCCTGCTGTCTCAACATAACAAGCATTCTGTCTAAAGTTTTATCAAGTTCACCGGAATTTTCACCCGTCACACAAAGGTCAATAAATGTATCTCCAAAGGCATCATGATATAAATAATTTACAGCTTCTGCAAAAGTTTTACCACCCAAAATTGCAGCTTGCAGCTCTTTTGCTATTTTTTTCACTTTCATTCTGGGAGAATTTACGTAAATAGTGTTAAGAGCATCTACAATACTTATTCCAGATGAAAGCATGACTTGAACTTCTGAAACAAACATGATTTTGTCGTTTAAACTAAGAAAAGTTATTCCGCCTTGATTATCTGCAAAATCCGATATCTCATTAACAACAAGTTCTGGCTGAAAAATTTTCAATGGGATATAACCCAATTCCCGAACTTTCTCACGCGCTTCACGCGGTGTAACCGCTTCAATTTCACCTTCAATAATATCTTTTTTATTTTCCTTTAACGCATTATATAAATATCGCGGCATAAAAATATAATAAACAATATTAAAAAAAATAGACCATATAAATGGTCTATCTTTTTATCACTGTATAACTTGTTCAGCTTCTTCTTTAGCCTTGGACTTTTTCTTGGAGGCTTTTTCACAAACAATCTTGTCTTCATTCATCACAAGTTTTATTGTGTCACCTGCAAGATATTTGCCAGAAAGAATTTCTTCTGCAAGCATATCTTCAATTTTACGCTGAATTAACCTTCTCAAAGGCCTTGCACCATATGCTTCAGAATATCCGTCTTTTGCCAAATGATCTTTAACTTCGTCTGTAACTTCCACTGACAAGTTGCGTTCTGAAAGCCGTTTGAATAAGTCTTTCAGCATCAAATCGACAATTTCACGAATTTCTTCCTTGGTAAGATGAGCAAATACGATTGTTTCATCAATACGATTTAAAAATTCAGGACGGAAAGCTTTTTTCATTTCTTCAGTTACAGTTTCTTTAAGCTTTTCGTATTTGTCTTTTGATTCATCATCAGAAGTTGAGAAGCCGAGTTTTGAAGTTGTGGTAATCATGCTTGCTCCAACGTTCGAGGTCATGATAATAATTGTGTTTTTGAAATTGATATGTCTGCCTTTGGCATCCGTCAAACGACCGTCATCAAGGATTTGAAGCATGATATTGAATACGTCCGGATGGGCTTTTTCAATTTCATCAAACAGTACAACCGAATAAGGTTTTTTACGGATTAATTCTGTCAAATGACCGCCGTCATCATATCCGACATAACCCGGAGGGGAACCGATAAGTTTTGCTGTTGAATGTTTTTCCATAAATTCCGACATATCAACTCTTATCATGTTGTCTTCAGAGCCAAAAACAGCTTCAGCCAGAGCCTTTGCAAGTTCGGTTTTACCAACACCTGTCGGACCGCAGAAGATAAAGCTTCCGATTGGTCTGTTTGGTGATTTCAAACCTACACGCGCACGTCTGATTGCTTTTGAAATCGCAACAACTGCATCATGCTGACCGATTACACGCGCATGAAGGGTATCTTCAAGCTTAAGAAGTCTTTCACTTTCGCCTTCGGTTAATTTTGTAACCGGAACACCCGTCATTGTTGCAACAACTTCTGCAACATTTTCTGCAGTAACAGTTGGTTTATTTGCTTCGTGTTCTTCTCTGTATTTTTGCGCCATTTCGCGAATTTTGTCTTTCATATCAGCCTCTTCATCTCTCAATTGAGAAGCTTTTTCGAATTCCTGATTGCGAATAGCATCTTCTTTCTCTTTTATAAGGTTGCGAAGTTCTTTTTCAAGTTCTTTGCCTTCCGGAGAAAGTGTTGAAACTTTCAGACGAACTTTTGAGCTCGCTTCATCAAGCACATCGATTGCTTTATCCGGCAAAAATCTGTCTGTTATATATTTGCTGGATAATCTGACAGCAGCGTCAATTGCTTCGTCAGAAATAATAAGCTTATGGTGATCCTCGTATTTTGGCTTAAGCCCTCTAATAATTTCAATTGATTCATCAATTGTAGGCTCTTCAATAATTACAGATTGGAAACGTCTTTCAAGCGCCGAATCTTTTTCAACGTATTTGCGGTATTCATCAAGCGTAGTTGCTCCGATTACCTGAATTTCGCCTCTTGAAAGAGCCGGTTTCAAGATATTTGCGGCATCAATTGCCCCTTCAGCAGCACCTGCACCGATAAGCGTATGCATTTCATCAATTACAAGAATAATATTTCCTGCTTGACGAATTTCGTCCATAATCTTTTTAAGACGTTCTTCAAATTCGCCGCGGTATTTTGTACCGGCAACCAAAAGTCCCATATCAAGCTGAATAACTTTTTTGCCATCCAAAATATCCGGAACTTCAGCATTTACAATTCTAATTGCCAAACCTTCCGCAACCGCTGTTTTACCAACACCGGGCTCCCCGATTAAAACAGGGTTGTTTTTGGTACGGCGTGCAAGAATTTGTATAACGCGTTCAATTTCTTTTTCACGTCCTACAACAGGGTCAAGACGCAATTCTTGAGCAGCCAGAGTCAAATCTCTGCCGAATTCATCCAAACTAGGAGTTTTTGTTTTTCCCCCGGAAGAAGACGATGAAGAGCTTGAACCGCCGGAAGAAACCGATTGCGGCTTAGTTTCACCAAGCATTTTAATAACGTTGCTTCTGATCTTATTTAAATCAACACCGAGATTTTCAAGAACACGAGCTGCAACCCCTTCTCCTTCACGGATTAAGCCGAGAAGAAGGTGTTCAGTACCGATATAGTTATGACCAAGCTGTCTTGCTTCATCCCATGACAGTTCCAGAACTCTTTTTGCGCGGGGTGTAAATGGAATTTCAACGGCTACAAAGCCTGAACCGCGGCCAATAATTTTTTCGACTTCAGCGCGGGCATCCTTCAATGTAACCCCCATTGATTTAAGGGTTTTGGCAGCGACTCCTGTGCCTTCGCCAATAAGCCCGAGCAAAACCTGCTCTGTGCCAACAAAGTTATGTCCAAGTCTTCGCGCCTCTTCCTGCGCAAGCATAATTACTTTTATAGCTTTCTCGGTAAAACGTTCAAACATTTTCTCTCCTATCTCTCTCTTGGTTGATACGTATATTTTACATAAAAAACAAAAAACTTTCAATACATTACATGTACTTAACAGTATTATATAAATAATTTTAAACATAACACCTGCCTAATCGGATAAACATTTACAAAATCAGGATTTTAGGGTTTAATAAAGATAACGGTTAATCATACTGCTAACGCGCCTTACCTTTTAAATAAGAAATTAAGTACATGGTCAAATGTGTATACTATCAGTTCCGCAATAAAATCACGGAATAATTTAGCGTTACAAAATTTCAATCAGAAAGGGAAAACCAATGCCAAATTCAAACTACACTATAGCTAACAAATTTGACCCACAAAGTACTGCACAGACTGTTACCTCTAATTTAGCAGGACTTTTGCAACTTATACTTAACCTTAAAAAAGATTCTAAAACAACAAATAACACGACACACAACGAACAATACCAAACACTTGTAAACAACACAAAAATTTCAATTGAAGCGATAAAACAAGAGCAGCAACAACGTCAAAAAGAACTTGAAAAACTTGCCGAGCAAATAAACCAAACAAAAGATAAAAAAGAACACGACTTCCTTTTGAATGAACTAAAAAACCAAAAAGAAAATCTTAAAGAAGAGAAAAAAATTATAACAAAGATTTCGCATGCGGTTCAGCGGGAAGATTTTGAAGACGCAGCAAAAGAAGCGGGAATTTTTGCAGAAAACGGAACCGTTATTTACGACACCCCATCACCCGCAACTGAGATAAACACAAACTGGTTAAACCCAACTCCAAAACAACTAAATAAGATAACACTTCAACCACTAGGCGGCGATACATCTCAAATAAGAAGGTACACTCCAGCACCTGAAGTTATGGTTAAACGCTATGTTTCGCAGCAGCCAATCAATATAAGCCTGCCAAAATTTCAGATTAAGAGTACTGAAATCACAGATGCCATCGCCAATAATATAAGTCAATACCTAACACCGGAACAGCTCAAGCACAAACGTGCGGAAACCTACAAACAACTTTGCTTGATATCAGATAAAATCGCAACAGCTTCACTCACTCAAAGTGTTGAAGGGCTGATTGTATTTGATGGTTATGAGGTCGTAAATGCAGAATACGACAGAAGGACAAATTTCAAAGCGGTTACATACAAGAAAGGCAATGAAATTGTAAACTGTTTTGTCGGCACAGATCCAAAAAGCGCCAAGGATCAAAAGGCTAATTTGCAAATGGGTTTTGGACATGTGACTGAACAGATGGATAAAGCTAATGAATACACAGAAGCAATTGCCAAAAGATACAACAAAACTTTCAAAATCATCAATGCTGGACATTCCGAAGGCGGCAGCGAAGCAATTTATTCTGGCCTTTATAATGGACTTGAAACTTATACATATAATACTTTTGCACCCAGTAAAACTTCACTTAACAAACTAAACAAAGAAAGAAACCTCTCTAACCACAATAAATTAATTACTAATTATCGAGACCCACATGATCCTATATCAAAACTTTTCAACCAGGATATCGGACAAACATACATTGTCGAAAACCAACAGTCTGCATTTATGGCAAAATCTCCGTTTGGCGCAAAACAGGCTCATTCTCTTGCTATGATGGGAGATTGCAATACAGCAACTCCGATTAGAGAATATAAACGGAAAAATCCTTGGTTCATTGATAAAATCGGATTAGTAAAACTTACAAACCAGGACATTGCTGAAATTTATGAGGCAGGACTATTTGAGATTTACGAAGAAGAAATAGACAAACGGCTAAAATTAAATGACATAATTCCGGAGGACATGGCGCAAAGCCTTGTCAGACAAGGTTTGTTGGAATATTTTGAAGGGCATTTCGAATACTTGACAGATTAAGTGCTATAAGATAAATTAGAGCAATGAAAAACTTCATTGCTCTAATTTTTATTTTTGTTTTGGGAATGCAAATGGCATTCGCAGAAACACTGCCGCCCAAAGGGTATTATGATGTAAAGCCAGAAGATTATCCGATTTTGTTTG
>QAMI01000050.1 GCA_003150395.1 Candidatus Gastranaerophilales bacterium
CCCCCCCTATTGCTGTAAGATAAATAGGGTATTTCAAGGATAGCTTTTTTAACAAAATGAAAGGATGAAATTTGCTATGACAATGTATCGTGATCAACTTGCTGCCCAGCAGCAAATGCAAGCGCAGAAAAAGAAAGTTCAAACCGGCAAAAGAAATTGGCTTGTTGCATTTTTACTTGCAGCATTTTTAGGGCCTTTGGGCATTCACAGATTCTATACCGGCTATACTTTAATTGGTGTTTTACAATTATTGTCTTTTGGCGGTTGTGGTATTTGGCTTTTGATTGATTATGTAATGCTGGCTTTTAATAAATATAATGATGTTGACGGTTGTGCGCTTGATGATTATAACGGATTAGTTGCGATGATTTTTCTTGGGTTGACAGTCATAGGAACTATCGTTGTATTGTTAGCAGGCGGCTAGCAGCATAAAAAAGCCCTCTATAAAGAGGGCTTTTTATTTATTTTTGAGTTTTAAAAACAGAAATACTTTTCAGGTTTTCAATATCAAAGTTTGTTTTAATCAAATTATCAAACAGATTGTAGGTTTCCGGTTTGTCAGTTTTGCTGCTCTGATTTTTCCAGTAATCCTTGTCCAGTTGCGGATTGCCTCTGTTGTTTGAATAATCTGAATACAAGTCTGTCATGTTGAACCCCTTATTTGCTTTTTCAGTTTAACGGCCAAAAATTTTAAAACTTTATAATGTGGAAAAATTTTTTTACATTTTTTAATGAAGTAAACATTTCAAAATCCTATTCCTCTTCTCTTGTTATTGTCAAAAGCATGTCGTTTGGAATGAAGAAATCTTTTACCCCGTAATTAGCATTGACAACGCAGAATTCCATTGTTTCGCCCGCACTGATATCAAAAACCTCAAACGGAATTTGTAAATCAATAACTTCATCATAAACTGATTTAATATCTTTAGAGTTTTTGAGAACCCAAAGATTGTTAGGAATTGACTTTATAAGTCTTATTAACTGAACTTTCTTGCTTTTAACGGCTATTTGCAGTTCGTTGTGGAACTTCTCTTTTGAAATCGGCAAAATGCTTTCGGTTTTATTAATGAGCCTGATTGGCGAAAGCGTTTGTTTTCTGTCGGTGTTTCTTGCGTAAAGATATATTTGAAAAGTTTTTTCAATAAGCTCAGGATTTTTATGTATGTAGTCATTTACATAAAATCTTAAATAAAGATTATTTTTGTCATATCCAAAACAGATTCTGTCAAAAAACTTGGATTCTCTCAAAAGCGGGCCGTCAGGAATGTCAATACAACCTGCATTAAGCCAGGAATCATCCTTGCTTGCCGTTCCATTCATTGCAGGTGTAATTTCACCTTTGGGATATCTTGAAGGCTTTGCGATGGCCGAAATCAGCGGTGTATCAAGATAGGCCGGTGGTTCAAGATCCAGAAATATATAAATATTCTTTAAATGTTCCCGGAAAAGATAATCAAAGATATTATCACGGCCTGAATCGTTAGGTTCTCCGTACCACCAGAACCAATCGCTGCCTTCGCAGATGAAAAGCTCTTTGCGTGCCTGTTCAATGTTTGGATGAAGCGGATTTTTTTTGACAAAAGCAGAAAAATCATCTCTAACCTGTTTTAAATAACTCCAGGCAAGATTTTTTAACGGTTCGTCAATCCATAACTTAAAGTTTCTGTTAATCCATGAGCCTGCATAAATCTTGTTCAAAGGTTTGTGGTGCTTTTCTTTTTCAAGATAATCGCTTATCAAAACCGTTTCTAAAGATTTGTCATCTTCGATGAGTTTGTATAATTTTTTCAAAAACACAAATCCGTCCTGCGGATAATTTTCCCAGCAGTTTTCACCATCCATTGCAATTGTGATGAGATGGTTTTCATCAGGTGATGTGAGAAGTTTTGCCTGCGCTACCTTAATCCTGTCATACAAATCATTTGCCGCAAGTTCAGCATCATGGTTAGGATATTCAAAACTTATCAGGTTCGGAATTACTGCGTCGCGGAAAATTATTTTTAATCCATTTTTATATTCGTAAGATTTCAAAAGGTGATAGGGGTCTTCCAAATAACCCTTAAAATCTCTCACAAATTCTGTTTCTATGCTGTTTGAAAGAATTCCTTCATCAGAAATCGTCCATTCGATGCCGAGATTTTTAAACATATCAAGCATCTTTGGGCTGACACAATGTTCGGAAGGCCAAATCCCTTTCGGACGTTTCCCAAAAAGTTCTTCAATCCTATCAAGCGCAAGTTCGGTTTGAACTTTTGCGTCAAGACCCATTTTTAAGTCAACGGGCAAATCTTCGCTGAAGGATTTTTTTATTCCGTTTATATCAAGCAATATCGGCAAAATCGGATGATAATACGGGCTTGTAGTAATTTCAATTCTGTTTTTTGAAAGTAGTTTCTTATAAGTTGGTATTATTTTTCTTATAACTTCGCGCTGGATTTCTATAATGTTTTGGCGGTCTTCAAGCGTGTAATTTTTGCCTTTTTTGATAAGTTTTTTTAAAGCGGGGTATTTGTTTTTTAAATCAGGCTCAAACCAGGCGAGGTTAAATAACGCCATCAAGTCTGAGTATTCCTGGTCAGAAAAAATATCAAGCGAGCATTCGGATTTTGAAATCCTTTTTTGATAAAGCCTGTTATATTCTTCATTCGGGAAAATCATTGTTTGATAGCCGGCATCAAAAAAATTATTCAGAATAAATTCTTTGTCGTCCGGGCTTAATTCTTCAACACTTTTTACGGTGATTCTTGAATGCAAATCGTGAATTCCGTTTTCTCCGTAATCAATCAGTGAATCCAGAAGAACAGGTACAAGATTGAAATTAAGCTTGATTTTTTTAAACTTATTAAGGAGTTCGGCCATTGCGTAATAATCTTTTACAGCGTGAAGTCTTACCCACGGCATTAAAAAATCACCATCCGGTGTAAGCTGATAAACCGGCTGGTGCATATGCCAGTAAAAAGCTATGGATAATTTTTTTGTTTGGCTCATCATAAGACTTAACTCCGACCGTAAAACTATTATACCGTAATTCAATAAATAGGGCAATGCAAAAATTTCGAGATTTCACGAAATAATTCCTGAGAACTATTGCATATTTTTTGCGAATTTGCTACAATCATAGCAGGAAAGAAGGTTAGGATTATGATAAGTGCAGTAAGAATGTTTTCAAATAACTTCACCTCCGCGCAGAACCAGCAGCGCCAGGATATGATTAATCAGCGTTATAATGAAATTTATTCACATGAACTTGCGCACCAGAGAGCCGGAGGAAGCCTTGCCGGTGGAATTGTTATCGAACGTGATGCAAACGGGATTCCTGTCGGCGGGCATGTGCCTATCAAAATGCCCGCGCTCGATAAAAACAATCCTGATAAAACAATTAAGGATGCAAATACTGTAATTTCTTCTGCTATGGCGCCATCAGACCCGTCAGATCAGGACTACAAAGTCGCAAATCAGGCAAGAAGTATTAAATCACAAGCCGAAGCTTATAAAAATACACATCCTGAAGTCGGACAAAAACTGGATGTAAGAGGATAAATATGCGCAAATTTATAGTAATTTTCTTATCTTTTTTATTTTTAAATGTTGGAGTAAGTTCAGCTGTTTTTGCAGAAGAGGTTATGTACAATACTGAAACGCAAAAGGTTCACAAAGTTACTTGTGCGCACGCAAAAAAATGCACAAAAAATTGTATTAAAATTGACAGGAAAGACGCATACAATAAGGGCGGAAAACCTTGTAAAGTATGCGGCGGCTGATAAAATAAAAAGCGGACTTTTTGTCCGCTTTTTTTGTTAAAATTCAATAAGAAACAACTTTTCAAATAATTTACTGCTGAAGGTTATTTTTTGTTTTCTTTTTCAGCTTTTTTAATTGCTTCTTCTTCTTTTTTCTGAGCATGCTTTTCTTTCATATCTTCAACTTTTTCTTCGACCTTCTCTTTAACCTTTTCAGCGCCTTTTTTGACGTCTTCTTTAACGTCATGCGCTTTTTCTTTGATATTCTGAGCAGCATGTTCAGCTTTTTCTTTTAAGGTTTCTTTACCTTTATCATTCATTTTTTCGTCTTTCATCAGTTTTCTCCTGTAACTTTTTGTCGTACACAATCAACAAACTGATTATAAAAGATTTTTCGAAAGTTTTAATTGCTCTTCTGCGCTATTATGCGTTATTTTTCATACTGCTTTGAGGCAATATTTCTAGAAACGGAAAGTTTATTTTTTCAATTTATCTTTTAAAAGTTTTTCCGGCAAAAATTTCGAGGTTTTTTCCGGAGAAATTACATAATTTGACAAATTATAACGAAAAAGTCTTGAAGCAATTTCGGCCTGGTTTTTAAAATTCATATAATAATATGCTCTTTGCATGTCTTTGTCCAAATAAGCATTTTGGATTTTCATAATGCTTCTATCAATTACTTTATTTATATATATGGAAATTTGTTTCAGGTTAATGGAATTGTTTACCAAATTCTGTGCAATTTGTGTCATTTTTCGTAAAAAAATGTTTATCTGTAGTTTGTCAATTTCTGTTTCTCGAATATCTGCTGGAAGATGTTCTAACAGTTCGTGGTGCATAAATTCTTCAACAGCTGCGTTTTCAAAGATTTTCTCATTAGTTTTCTCTTGGAGATCGGCGTAAAAGTAAGCTGTTTTCTCATGGAATTTGCTTTTTAAATTCATATATAAATCAAAAACTTTTCCAGCTTCTTGTTTGTCGGCGAAATCCAGATATGGTGAAAGTAAATCATATTCAAAAGATTTCAAATTGCTTGTTCCGTAGCCCGTATCAGATGTAAAATTAAGTAATACAAATTCCCGGTCACTTTTAGGCTGCTCAATTCCAGCTTGGCCAAGAACGGTTTTTCCTTTTGGGATTGGAGTTTTTAAGAGTACTCCGACATCAATAATTCCAGCATTATCATCTGTAATATGAACATTTTGCGCCCTCAAATCAGGATGAAGTATTCTTGTTTCATCCATACCTTTATCAAGTCTCTCAAGAATCTCTATAAGAGCTGTCAAATTTTTTTCATTGAACTGATTTTTCTGTGGATGAGGAAAGCTTCCGGGAACTTTTGATGAAAAAATAAAGAATTTGTTATGAAAATTTATTCCGAATAAGCCTTTTTGCGAATTATGAAGATAATCAGGATTATTATTTTTAATGCATAAATCTCTTAAAAAATCCAGGTTTTTTGTTTCTGCCTGCCAGCGTCTTTCTGTTGGAGCCGGAAAGGCTGTGTCTTTGAATAGTTTGATAACGCTGCTGCATAAATCATAAACGATTCCGCTTCGGCCTTCTCCAATTACATTTTTTAGAGAGTTTTGACTAAGCTGTAAAATATCCTTTTCTGTGGCAATTTTTTCAATTGGATAAACCATGCCCTGCGGAATTTTATAAGGGGGCCGGCAGCCTGTGAAATTCGTATTATTTATGCGTTTAATTTCCATGTTTATAATAAATCCGCGCAAATATTTTTTTGCTTTTTTAGAAAAAGCCTCTTTAGGGAGGCTTTATAATTATATCTTAATCAATAAAAATCTGCTGTCTTTTTTAGCAAGAACTTTGTGCTGTTCATCTTTTTTAAACATTAAAATTTCACCTTTTTCAACAGTGAATTTTTCGGCATCAAAGTGAAGTTCAATTTCTCCATCAATAACATAAACGGCTGCGTCACAGGTTGAGGTGTGAGTGTCAATTATCTCATCTTTTTTAATAGCGATTGCACTTAGACTGCTGTTGTTTTCTTCCATTAAAACTTTTCTTGCAAACTTTTGATCTTGCAAGTCAACAATATCTTTTGCCTTTAAAACGTTGTAAAACATTAGAATTCTCCTTATTTAACATAAAACTTTAAGGCTGTTTTTGTAAAAAGCCCACCGGTTTTATTAAAAAGTCAGTAAATAAAAAAAACAACCTCCGCCAAGGTAATTAACAAAATACTTACCAGCCAAAATCAATCTACTATAAATGGTGGATATATCGGATTTTTCATTGACACTATTTTCATAATATTTTACCATTTATTTAAAAATGTTTACTATAAAACAGATAATTTTGGAGAGAGTATGAAAATTAATTTAACCAGAAAACATTTGGCAGTGATAATTCTTTTGGTAATTATAGTACCAATAATTTATAATAAATCAATGAGTTTAGTTGCAGGATTTATGCAACAGCAAGCCATGAAAATTCCAAAGGAAGTGGTAGTTGATAATCCTCACATTGAAGAAGTTAATATTTCAGCAGAATCAACAGGACGTGTTGAAGCAAAGTATTCTGTAGATTTGGTTGCCAGAGTTCCCGGATTTTTAATGAAGAAATATTTTAACGAAGGTGATTTTGTTAAAAAAGGCCAGCTTTTGTTCCAGATAGACCCTCGTGAATACCAGCTTGAAGTAAAAAATTCGCAGGCTACAGTAAATCAATACAGTGCTCTTTTGAAAAACGCACAACAGGAGTTAAACAGAGCAAACGCGCTTGTTAAAGAAGATTTGATAAGCCGTTCGGATGTTGACCAAAGCCTTGCAACAAGAAATCAAAATAAAGCTTTGCTTGATGCAGCACGCCAACAGCTTGAACTTGCAAAAGTTAATTTAAGCTATACTTCTGTAAAATCTCCGATTGACGGCAGAATCGGCAAAGTGAATATTACAGAAGGCAACTATGTTAGTGCAAATTCAGGCGGGCTTGTTAACGTTTCAAGCGTAAATCCTGTTTATGTTTCCTTCAGCCTGAAAAGCGATGAGTTTGTGAAACTTTTAAAAGCAAGTGAACAATTTAAAGATGTAAAAGTTCAGGTTCAATTCAGCGGTGGCAGCTGGTATGACAAAATAGGAACAGTTAACTTTATAGATAACAAAATTGACAAAAACTCAGGTTCTGTTGAAATGCGTGCAACTTTTGATAATTCAAAAATGTGGCTTATTCCTGGCGATTACATGAAAGTTAAGCTTACTGCTCCCAAAAAAGTTAAATTTGTGACAATTCCGCAATCCTGTACAAAAGGCGATGCAATGAGCGGATATTATGTTTGGGTTGTAGAAGACAACAAAGCTGTCAGAAAGGATATCAAAGTTTCTGACAGTGTAAACAACAACTGGGTTGTAAATGAAGGACTTTTGCTTTCAGACAAAGTTGTCATCTCAGGAATTCAAAGTATCATGTCAGAAGGCCAGAAACTTAAAATAATTGAAAAATCCCAAAATACTGAAAATACCAAAAAGACAGCAGGTGAAAACTAATGAAAAAAGTATTTGATAAAGAAAAACTGTTCTTTTTTATACAAAAACCAAGATTTGCACTTGTAATATCTGTGTGTATTGTTTTGCTTGGGTTGATTTCTATGATGAGCTTGAAGCAGGAAAGCTATCCTGATGTGACTCCGCCTCAGGTAAGAGTTTCTGCTAGTTATCAGGGTGCAAGTGCTGAAGTTATTGAATCTTCCGTTGCAACAATCCTGGAAAATAAACTTAACGGTGTTGAAAATCTTACATATATGACATCAACATCCTCTGACGGGAGTTATTCTCTGACATTATATTTTAAGGTTGGTTCTGACAAAAACATCAACCTGATGAACGTTCAAAATCAAATTCAACGTGTTCAATCGCAATTGCCTGAAGAGGTTCAAAGAACAGGTGTTACTGCAATAAGCCGTTCTTCAGGTTCCGGTGCGGTAATCCTTACACTTTATCCTGAATCAGGCGACTGGACTCAATTGGATTTGACAAACTACGGTTCTATATATATTAAAGACGAATTAAAACGTGTTGAAGGTGTTGCAGATGTAAGCGTTTTTGGCGGCGGTGACTACTCAATGAGAATTTGGCTGGATCCGCAAAAAATGGCCGGGCTTAATATTTCGACTAGTGAGGTAAAGGCCGCAATTACAAACCAGAATACCCAAGTTGCAACTGGCGCGCTTGGTCAGCTTCCGACAGATGAAAAACAGGCTTTACAAATAACCCTCAAAACCCCGGGGCGGCTTAAAGATGTTAAAGAATTCGAAAATATAATTATACGTTCAAACATGGATGGTTCAAATGTCAAAATTAAAGATATTGCACGTGTTGAATTGGGCGCACAGTCATATTCAAACTTAGGTCTTGTAAACGGCAAACCGTCGGCGGTTGTTGTGATTTCACAGCTTCCTGATGCAAACATAATAAACCTTTCAAAAGCTGTTAAAGCGAAAGTTAATGAACTTAATTCAAGACTTACAAACGGAATAAAAATTCTTTATGTTAAAGATGACGCAGATTTTATTCACGAATCAATGAAAGAAGTTGAATTTACAATCCTTTTGACAGGCTTGATTGTAGTTATAATTATTTTCTTATTCCTCGGCGACGGTATGGCAACGCTTGTTCCTTGTGCAACCATTCCGGTATCATTAATAGGAACTTTCTTTGCCTTGAAGGCGATGGGTATGTCAATAAACCTTCTATCGTTGTTTGCACTTGTTCTTGCAGTAGGGGTTGTCGTAGATGACGCGATTGTTGTAATTGAAAACGTTAACCGTCACATTGAAGAAGGCAAATCAGCGATTATTGCAACCCAATTAACAATGCAGGAGGTAGGTTCCTCGCTTGTTGCAATGGCGCTTGTTTTGATGGCTGTATTTGTTCCGATTATATTTATGGGCGGAATGACAGGGGTTATGTACAAACAATTTGCAGTTTGTATTGCTGTTTCAATCGCGATATCTGCAATATGTGCTTTGTCACTTTCACCTGCAATGTGCTCGCACTTTTTAGGACATAAAAACAGCGAAAAAACAGATTCAAAAATACCATTTTTTGCTTCCTTACAGCATATTGCAAAGCGTATCGGGAAACGAACTTCCGTAATTGTAGAAAAATTCAACAATATATTTGCTAAAGTTGAAGATTTTTATATGGAATTTGTTCACAAATTCGTCTACAATAAAAAACTTGTTATAATGACTTATTTTTTAATTGTTTTGCTGACTCTTGTTTCTTTCAAAACGATATCAACAGGGTTTATCCCGGATGAAGACCAGGGCGTTTTGCTAGCAACTATTACACTTCCTGACGGAGCCTCTCTATCCAGAACAGAAGAAGTTTCAAGGAAGTTTATCGATGGAATTCGATATATTGACGGCATTAACGAAGAAAAACTTACGGTATTCGGCGGAGATGGTGCTGTAAACTCTTCAACAGTAATTATTCAGCTTGATGAATACAGCGAAAGAAAAATGACTCCGGTAAAATGGCTTAAGAGAAAATTCCAGGGTAAACCTACGGATTTATCTCATACCGCAATTCTTAATAAAGTCAGAGCAGTGGCCTCAAATACAAAAGAAGCTTCTATTCAGGCCTTTTCTCCACCGGCAATTATGGGTATGAGTATGATGGGCGGTTTTGAATTCCAAATGCTTTCACAGGGCGAATATACTGCTCAACAGTTGGAAAGCTGGGCTAACAAACTTATTGCCGCAGCAAACCAGGACCCGTCACTTTCAAACGTTAACACAACCTTCCAGGCAAATGTGCCGCAATATATTGTTGAAATTGATTATGCTAAAGCTCTTGCGCAAAATATCGACTTGCAGGAACTTTATACAACACTTTCATCAATGCTTGGTACATATTACGTAAACGACTTCAACAAATATGGAAGGGTTTTCAAAGTTCAAATTCAGGCAGAAAGCAGATTTAGAGATAAAGCTTCTGATTTGTCGGGAATTTATGTAAAAAACAATAACGGTGTTATGGTTCCGATATTGTCAGTAGTGAAACTTAAACAAACGGTTGGTACAGCTTCAATCACAAGATACAACCAGTATGAATCAGTTCAAATTCAGGGTCAGCAGTCTGCAGGCAAAAGTTCCGGTGATGCTATGAATGCAATGGAAGAAGTTGCCAAAAAGACACTTCCATCAGATATGACCTTCGACTGGTCCGGAACTTCAGCTCAGGAACGTGAAGCTTCAGGACAAACCGCTATGGTTGTTGGAATGGCTTTAGTATTTGTATATTTGTTCCTTGTAGCATTGTATGAAAGTTACACCATTCCGATTGCGGTTCTTCTGATATCGCCGATTGCGGCCTTGGGTGCGTTGATATTCCAGATGATGATTAATCAGTCCTTCGATATCTACTCACAGGTTGGTATGATTACATTAATCGGTCTTGCAGCAAAACAGTCAATTTTGATTGTTGAATTCGCGAAAGAAGAACACGAAAAGCACGGGCTTTCTGTAAAAGAAGCCGCTGTTAAAGCTGCAAAACTCAGGTTCAGAGCAATTATGATGACAGAACTTGCGTTTATCATAGGCGTACTGCCAATGATATTTGCATCTGGTGCCGGCGCAAATTCAAGAATCTCTGTAGGTTCCACAGTATTCGGCGGTATGATTGCAGCGGCAACTTTGGGTGCTGTTTTGACACCGGCATTCTACGTAATTGTTCAGGAATTCGTTGACCTTTTCCCGAAAAAAGAAATTACAGAAAAAGATTTGGAGATAACAGAAAAAGTATGAAAAAGGTTCTAAATTTAATTCTAATATGTTCGATTTTGTCTATAACGCCGGCAACAGTTCTGGCAAATCAAACTGTTGCAAAAGCCAGCGAAAAAGATGCAGTTCATATTGTTAAACCTGAAAAAACAAAGGTTAACAAAAAACGTGAGCGCAAGAAAAATGCGGACAATGCAAAATCAAAGGCTAAATCTTCTAAAGAAGCCGAAGGAATGTATGAAACAAAATTCCCGGTCATAAACAGCCAGATTGAATATTCTGATATGAACGGCGAAGTTACGCTTGTTGACTGTATAAAACTTGCAATAACACATCATCCGGCAATTATGTCAGCAATCAGCAATTCGGAAATCTATAAATCCCGTGTCGGCCAGGCATGGTCAAACTATTTTCCAACATTGAGTGCAGGCGTAAGTTATTCAAGAAATGATATGCTTATGACAATGGGCGGTTCTTATTCAAGAATGATGGCTCAAACCTATAATATGTATTACGTTCCGACACTTTCGGCTAATATGCTTCTGTTTGACTTTGGCAAAACCAAGGCCGGTGCTGATATGGCAAAAAGAAATTTTGAAGCTTCTAGATATGATGCTGAAGCTAGTATTGAAACCGTAATTTATAATGTAAAAGTTGCATATTACAATCTTGTATTTGCAGAGATTCAGAAAACAGTTTACGAAGATACAGTAAAAGACTTTGAACTTCAATTGAAACAGGCAAGCGCACAGTATAAAATTGGCCGCAAAGCCAAAATTGATGTAACAACTGCCGAATACAACCTTGGCAATGCGAAAGTTAATTTAATCAAAGCAAAAAACACACTTGAGCTGGCAGCTGTTCAACTAGCAAACGCTGTTGGTATTCCGGAACTTGAAGGAGTTATTTTGAAAGACAAGCTTAATACAAAACAGTATGATGTTAACTTTCCGGAACTTATCAAGACCGCTGAAGAAGCCCGTCCGGCGCTTCTATCTGCTAAAAAGAAGATGGATGCCGCAGAAATGAATGTTAGAGCTGCAAAACGTGCATTTACTCCGGACTTGAGTGCATTTGGTTCTTACAGCAACGGCGGCCGCCAGATTGACAGTGATTACGGGTACCAATTCGGTGTTCAGCTTCAATACAATGCTTTGAATGTAATGCTTTTAAAGAAACAGGTTGATGAAGCAAATGCAACTTACAGAAAATATGTTGCAGACTACGAACAAGAGAAACAAAATGTTTATTTAGAAGTAAAAAGTGCTTACATAAGCCTTTTGAATTCTCATGACAGTCTGGGTGTTGCAAAACTTGCACTTCAACAGGCAAAAGAACGTCAATATCAAGCTTTCAGAAGATATCAGGTCGGATTGGGCGATGCTATTGAGTTTAAAGATTCGGAAAATACATATCTGAATGCACAGCTTGATTATTATAACAATCTTTTGAATTATAACATCAACGCCGCGGAACTCGAACGTGTAATCGGTGCACCAATAAAAGAATCTGATATTGATTTGTAATTTTAAGGGGCAGAGTTAGTGAAAGAAGAAATATGTTATGTTATTTTGCAGATTTCTTTTGCATTATAATCATCAAAACTCCGCTTAATATCATTAAAACCCCTGTAATAATTCTCATTGTCAAATGTTCATTGAAAAACATTACACCGATAAATATTGCGGTTAATGGTTCCAGAGCACCTAAAATAGCTGTTTTAGTTGAGCCTATGAATTTAATAGCAATGTTAATTGTTTCCAGTGAAATAATAGTCGGCAAAATAGAAAGTCCGATTGCGTTAAGCCATAGAATTGGTTTGTCAATTATTTGAAGTTCGGTGCAGAATTTTAAATTGTAAATATATACCAGAAGCCCGAAAAGCATTACGTAAAAACTCATTTTTTCACGCGAAATATGTTGAATAATTTTTATTTTTTTTACTCCGACGATGTAAAGCGCATATAAAAGTGCTGATAAAAATACAATAGCTACTCCGTGCAGATTTAAAGTTGAACCCGGTTTCCCTTTATACAAAAGGCCGATGCCGCAAGAGGTTAAAAGTATTGCAACAACAACTTTTCCGGTAAGTTTTTCTTTGAAAAATGCTGCCATAATAACAGCTACAAGTACGGGATAAATAAACAAAATTGTACAGGCAATTCCGGCTTCAATGTATTGAAAAGCTTGAAAAAGTGTCAGCGAGGAAAGCGAAAAAAATAGTCCAAGAATTAACAGCGGGAAAAATTCTTTTTTGGAAATTCCGAGCGGAATTTTCTTTACAAGCTTTAACCATACACAATAAATTAAAACCGCAAATGCATATCTGTAAAAAAGTACGGAATTTACGCCGATACCGCCTGCATAAAGCGGAAGGGCAAATAATGGATTTGTGCCGTAACTTGCAGCTGCAACAGCGCCGTTAAGTAAGCCTACTGCGTGTCTTCTCAAAAAAATTCCTCCAACAACAATTTATATTAAATTTTATTTTTTATCAAGTAATTTTTTATTTATATTGGTTGGGTATTTCTTCTATATTTTAGTCCGTTCGTGATAAAATTTTAACATGGATATTTTCATTATAAGAACAGAGGAATTTTTGCAAAATGTCGACAAAAATTCTCTTACAAAAGAATTTAAATCGCAAAAGCGCTGTGTTGAATATTCTTTGGGGCGTTTTCTGGTAAAATATGCGGCGAAGAATTTTTACAAAATTGATGATACGGAAATTGTTGTTGAAAATAAAAAGCCGGGATTTAAAAATAACCCGTTGAAATTCAGCATTTCTCATTCTAAAAATATTGTTGCAGCGGCGTTTGACGAAAACGATGTCGGCTTTGATATTGAGGAAATCAAGCCAAGAAATTTAAAAAGGCTTTCTGAATATTTCCATCGTGATTTTGTTGATGAAAATGATTTTTATTGTTACTGGACAAGCTACGAGGCGGAATATAAAAGCCAAAAGCAGGAGATTTCTACCTTCAGGTTTGAAAATTATATGTGTTCGGTTTCTTTGTCTGGAATTAATACAAGACTCAAAATGTATGAACTGGTTATTTCTAAGAAAAATACTGTCTCTTGTGAACTTATCAATTTAAAGCTTGTAAACGACAGCATTAAAAACGAAAATGCGGTTGAAATAAAGGAAATAAATACTGCATCTTTGGAATTCTTTTCACCGCTTGCTCTAAACTGAAATGAATATAGCCCGCAAAATCGAAATCCAAACCTTGACAACTGTAAAACGGGAGTTTATACTGTATTAAAAAGAGATACCCCTATGGCAAAAAGGATTAATTTATGAAATCTGTAAAAGAAATTTCCATTGAATCAAAAATTCAAAAAAGACTTCAGAATAACCCGAACTGTTTGAAACTGGTAAATTACCTCTTTGCAGACGAAGAGCTTCAGGAACTTCAGGACTATGCGAACAATGTTTCAATCAAACGTTTGGGCTACAATGACCATGGGCCTGTGCATATGCGTCAGGTTGTCGGTAATGCAATAAAAATGCTTAATCTTTTGCAAGATGCCGGGATTAAAACTTCTCTGGAAACCGAAGAAATAGGAACTTTTGAAGACAGCATGTGCGCTGTTATTTTAGCAGGTTTAATGCATGATTTGGGGATGTCTATAGGGCGGCAAGGACATGAAGATATGTCTGTAATTCTTGCACAGCCTATTATAGAGCGTGCTTTAAAGTTTGTTTTCCCGGATAATCTTCACAAACGCGTTATTATAAAATCGCTTGCAACTGAAGCGATTATCGGTCATATGTCTTCAAAAAAAATTCATTCAATAGAAGCCGGCATAATTCTGATTGCTGATGGCTGCGATATGACAAAAGGACGCGCAAGAATTCCGCTTGCCATAAATACCGCTCCAAAAGTCGGTGATATTCATAAATATTCAGCAAATGCCATTAACAGAATAGGACTTCATCACGGTGAGAGAAAGCCAATTCGAATTGATATTGAGATGTCTGGTGATGTTGGATTTTTCCAAATTGAAGAGGTTCTTCTTACAAAAATTGAATCAAGCCCTGCCAAACAATATGTTGAGCTATACGCTGGTGTTGAAGGTCAGGAAAGCAAATGTTACTTATAATTTGAAAAGAGATAAAATTTATGCAAGTATCATTTAATGGAATAAACAATATTCGTATTTTCAAAAAAGAATATGCGAAATACGGAGCTTATGTTACGCAGGACAATAAGGTAAAACAAGGTGATAAACATTACACTGTTGTAAAAATCAGCTGTAATTTGTCTGATGATAAAGAAGGCAATGATTTAACAAAGTTTCGTGATGCGCTTAGAAAGTCCGGTGCTGGGTATGAGGCAAAGTGTATAAATCCTCAAGAGCCTGATAAATTCGAATTAACTTTAACCCGGCAGGATGTAAAAGATACAAAAGGACATGTTTCAATGTCGGATTTTATGATAAATAATTTTGACGTTATGCTTAATAGCAGAGAAGCCTTGCCAATGTTCAGCTATATTGCCTATTTGAGCAGAAGAATAGCTGGTATTGAAAGTTTAAGCCAGCCAAGAAGAGACTGTATCAACTTAATCAACAAATCCGCTGAAAATGAAGCCGTTAAGTTTATTGAATTAATTTAAAATGTAATCTAACCGGTTTTCATTTTCAGACAAAGAAAAATTTTTAAATATGACAAAGTTGTAACAGTCTTTTATCATATGTTTAATTGCAGTGTAATCCCTCAATTATATGCTTGCTTAATTTTTTAATTATTAGTTTTATAATTACAGTTATTTAGGGGTTGTTATTTCTATTAAAATATAGTATAATATAATAAATTTTTTGAAAACCTATTAATAAAATTTTTAAAGGAGCTGAATCATGGAAAGCATTGATATTACTGTATCTCAGGGGGGGGGGGCTGGCAAAAATAATGCTCCTCTAGAGTTTCGGACTATAACATGTCATTCAGAGGACGACAATTATCCCGAAGAATCTCTTCAAAAAAGTCCTGGAATTTGTAAATCTAATTGGCACAAACTTAAAAAATCTGCCTTCACAATGGCTGAAGTCTTAATTACAATTGGCATTATCGGAGTTATTGCGGCAATGACAATTTATTCTCTTATCGGTCATGCTGAACGAAAAGTTGCATCAGTTCAGGTTTATAATTTTTATTCAATGATAAACCAGGCTGTTACAATGGCAATTCATCAAAATGGCGAGATTGATAGTTGGTTCTACGGTGGCAATTTTGTTTCTGCAACGGTTTTGGATTCAATTAATTATGATAATAACCTCCAATTTGTAAAAACTTATTTTAAATCATATATTAAGACAAGTGAATGTGAAAATTATCCTGTAGGGTCAACTCCAAATGACAGAGCTGCTGTAAAATGTATGCTTCCGGCTGGTGATGCGGTAATTTTTGCAGTTTATAAAATCGGAGGTAAGAAGACTGGAATTTCACTTGATATTTATTATGTAACTAATTTCAGGGCAATGAGTAAAGGTCATAAAGAAGGTGAACATTTGACAAATCCCAGATATGTTTATTATTTTTCGATGCGAAAAGAAATGGCAGACAGTGCTGCGGGTAAATTGAATGCAAATCTTAACAACAACTCTCTTGTTGGCCCTTATACTTTGAATTGGAGTGGTAAATATGAAGATTTAACTAAACCCGGTGGGCAGTATTCATGTTCAAAGCAATATAACACAAAATATTATCCGGCTTGGTGTACAAAACTTTTAGAGTTAAACGGTTGGGAATTTCCAGATAATTATCCTTGGTAAATTAGATTTTATATATTTTAAAAAGTGGCGTCATAGCATTACTACTTTTGAAGAAATAATCAAAATCAAAAAATTTATAAAATCCTTAGTAATATTACATATAGGTTAGTATAAAAAATATTCAATCATTTATTAAAGTAAGTGGTGTAAAATCAATTTTACAAACAAAGCCACAAACAATAGAAAATTTAAATTTCGAAAAATTAAAATTATTTAATCAATTTGGAGGCGATGTTGTAATCAACTATCGAACTGCAAGTTAGAAGGCAGAAAGGTAAGCTATGACTATAACTTACCTTTCTATTGTTTCGTAAATTTTGACTCTTGTGGTAAAAAAATATCACAGAGTTTACGAATTTGGAACTTGGTTGTTGAAAAATGTAGTTTAACTGTTACCGAGTAACTTTTTATTAAAAATTTAATTTAAAAATTTGGAAGATAGCGCATATCTTATGTTTTGTAATAAGGAATATATTTACTAAAGTAATCTCTTAGGTTATTATCACAAACATATACATATGTCCCTCTTATCCCCCGTGTAAGCAAAACGGCATAAGTATTTAGAATATATCTTAATAATTCATCGTCACTCACACCTTTTTTTAATTTGTTGTCAAAAAATTTGTTTTTGTCTATTTTTATTTTATTATTAATTTTATCAAAATAAAGACTTGGGCCTATAACAACTGCAGCATAGTTTAGATCTATTCCTGGCAAAGTATATATACTACCCATTTCTTTAATAGCTTCAACATTTCTCAACCACCCGTTTGTCTGTTTATTCCATTGAATATCTATTCCATCCAGAGTGAAATCTGTTAATGTTTTATCTTCTTTTGCTTTCCATTTCCAGTCATAACCTGCGCAGTATCTACTAAGGCCTGTGCTATTTTCTTTTTGAACTATAAGTTTTGACATTTCCTCAAATGATTTAAACAGTTTAAACTCATAATTTTCAAAAGTTTTTGCCTCATTCGTATTTTGATTTAATATATTAAATATATAAGGAACATAATCATTGCCAGCTCTTATACGCATCTGATCAACAAGTTTAATAGGACGTATACCGCGTTTTTCATAGTTAAGTCTTTCTTTAAATTTTTTTTCAGGAATATCAGATGGACTAGTTATTTGTTTTTCGTCATAAAATAAAACTTGACAATCGGAATTTGTTAAAATCCAATCAAGTTCATCATGTTTATCATCAAATCCTAGTCTTGTATTACTTTTTTTAAAGTTTTTAATATACAATCCTAGATTTTTATTGTACCTTAATCTTTGTGCTTCATCACATATTATAATATCAAAATGTCCTTTTGTAACATCTACAGGAGAGATAACATCTTTTGCACTTAATCCTTCAATGTTCATAAATACTTCCTGTATTTCTGCCCGAGTAGAGGGATTAGCGTAAACCATAGCTATTTTTTTATCTTTATAGCGTTCGTTATTTTTTAGATAATAAAATAATGATGTAGCTACGACTGTTTTCCCTGTCCCCGCATCCCCATTTATGAAAATTGGTCTGTTAAAAAAATGTTTTTTATGTGCTTGAGTTTCTCCTGAATCAATTGTGTGCACAATACTTGTTAAAGCATTATATTGTTGGTTAGTTAAAACAGTATGTGGGGAATATTTATATGAACTTGAATTGATAATTAACTTGAAGTCTTTTGTCTTTACTAATCCTATCTTTTCTAGCTTATGCCAAAGCTCATCAAAGTAAAGTTCAAATTCATTTTTTCTGAAATAATGGGGTTTTTCACCGTCATTATCATTTACTATATTAAATTTCTTATCTACTTTCATAAGTTTTATAAGTAAGTTTTCATAATGTTTTGAAGGAGTTTCTTCGGACAGCTTTCCTGAAATTACATGCATTCTTTTAAAATTGTATTTTTTTAGTTTGTTTTTAATGGATTTTTTATTATGTTCTTTTGCTCTTCTTATAAAATCATTAGACTCTCCAATATAAGCATCTTTTCCGTTTTCCAGGATATAAACACAGTGATAATCAAATAATATATCCCAACTATCAAATTTTTCCTGCGAATATTCAAAAGTTTCTATATTAAACATATATTGCCTTACAAAATAACTTATATTCTACTTTTAATATAATAAACAATTTTCATAATGTAAATACACTAGTTAAAATTTATTTTGTTAAAATAAAAAAGATAGGATATACCCAATCTTTTTATTTACCCTCTGGCACGCAAGATTAGAACTTGGGCGATTATGATAGACGCAGCATAAATATCTGTCCGTAGATTTACTTACGTAAAATTGCCGACTTGTTAAGCTGTTTAAAATAGTTAAAAATAATAAAGTGAAGCAAAATAGAGTTTCCAATGCCAATAAAAATTATATGAATCTATGATATTAAAAAAGAAAACAGAACTAATTTCTTTTTAAATTAAATGATATAGAATATACATTTATATTTTTATAATTCTTCGTGGAAGTAATTAATGATTTTGAAGATTTGAACTATTATATCTTTTTTAGGTATTGCTCAAGTATAAGAAATATTTTTATTTAAATTCTTAAACAAAGTTTGTTGAATATTACAAAATATAGATGTATTTGGAGTTAAATTCAGAAAGAGGTAAAAATGAACAAAAAAGATGCATCTTGGGAAAAAGGGACCAAAATCAGGGGAAAGAATCCTGATGTCTGGCGCAAAGATTGTAAAGGAAATACAATTCGTTACGGTTCTTACGGCACCTGTGGAGAATATGGATGGGAAATTGACCATAAACATCCTGTTTCACAAGGCGGTACAAACAATTATAGGAATCTTCAAGCTTTGCACTGGCAAGCAAATCGTTCTAAGGGCAAAAAATATCCGTCATAAATAATAATTATTAAAGCCGCCTGTTTGATAAATTTTCAATAGGTGGCTTTTATAAAAATTTCATAAATAAAATTGAATGTATTCCGACTGTCGGAATGGCAGGGGTAAGTGATTACATTCTGTCTCCAGCCGAAGATGTCCTCGAACGTCACGCGATAATGCCAGTGAGCGTGACGTTCGAGTGGTGTATGAAACAGCCTCATCTGACCACCTCCGCCATTTACGGCGCCGTTACAATTAGGTACCTTTTGTGAGATGTAAGCACGTAAGCTGCGTTTTAGCGTGTCTGAAGTTGCGGAGAACTGCTTTTATTTTGTTATCGTTGCAATCAGCTTCATCCTCTGTTTGGTTGTCACTAAACGCAATTGGCATTCTCATCTCTATCTCAAATAAATAAGACAGGATAAGAAGAACCTATCCTGTCTTATTTACCCTGGATGCGATTCGAACGCATGACCTACCGCTTAGAAGTTGTATAACGCAGTATTATCGCTATTTTTCAGGATTTATCATAATTTATCTCTGTTTATTGCGGTGCATGGATTTGAAGTAAATTTTATTCTCATATTTTATCAGATTTAATTTTAAGTTATCAGAATTTTTGCAACTATTATGCAACTTTAATGCGATTAAGGAAAGATTGAAAATTAAAGAATTGTGATTTTGCACAAGGGCGGGGGGAGGGGTAAAATTCACATTTAGCCTCCTTTAATCGGAGCCATAGAAAAATTCTGTATTTTTGATAAATTCCGATGTATTAGATACGAGATTGAAATACTGTAACAAAATACTTAATCTTATTTCAATTTCAATTGTTAAATTGAAATAAACGTGTTATAATAAACATGTTATTTCAATTTCGGAGTTGCCATGAATAATAGAGCAGGAATATATAAAAATAATTTATCAGGGGAAATGGCATACAAATCATTTATGCCGGCAATATTACCGCCTAATCCGCCATTGGAACTTGATAATGAAATTGTAGATTTATTAGTAAAAGCCAATAAGCAACTCGCATTACTTGAAGGGATTTCAAGCAGAATTCCTAATATTCATTTGTTTATTTCTATGTATGTGAGAAAAGAAGCCCTTATGTCTTCTCAAATTGAAGGGACACAAGCAACTTTAGAAGATGTATTAGACCCGTGCTTGGAAGAAAACACAAACAGACCTGTCGGTGATGTTGTAAATTATATTAAAGCAACTGATTTTGCTATAAATAGATTGAAAGAATTGCCATTGTGTAATCGCTTAATTAAAGAGACTCATGAAGTTTTATTATCAGGTGTTAGAGGGCAAAATAAAAGTCCCGGTGAATTTAGGCACTCTCAAAATTGGATTGGTGCAGCAGGTTGCAATTTGCAAAATGCCCGCTATATTCCGCCGTCTGTTGAAGATATGACACAGGCAATGTCTGATTTAGAAAAATACATTAATGGTGCTGATGAACTTGATGTTTTAATTAGAGCAGGCTTAATTCATTATCAATTTGAAACTATCCATCCGTTCTTAGACGGCAACGGAAGAATCGGACGACTTTTAATAACCTTGTTTTTAATAGAAAAGAAAGTTTTAAGCACTCCGGCATTGTATATTTCATATTTTCTAAAAAAGAACAGAATTGAATATTATGACCGTATGAACGAAGTGCGGTTAAAAGGTAACTATGAACAATGGATTAAATTTTTCTTGGAAGCCATTTATGAATCAGCAAATGACGCTGTTGAAACGATTGATAAATTAACAGCTTTACATGATAACTATTGCCTAAAAATTGTGGGCTTTGGACGCAGAGCTAAAAATGCAATGCGAGTATTTGAATACTTAGAATCAAACCCTATTATTGAGATTCAAAAAACAGTCAGAGAGCTTGATATAGCATTTAACACAATGGCAAGCATAGTCAAAGACCTGACTAGTATCGGCGTCCTTGAACAAACTTCAACTCAAAGCAGAAATAGAACTTTTGTGTATAAAGAATATTTGGAAATTTTGAAAGAGGGAACATAGTACTTGTCATTGTCATGTTAAAACGTCTCTATTATTTTAGGAAATTGTTTTAAAAATATTGATAATTTGTTTTGTGAAAATTAGAAACAACAGAAAACACTTAGATTTTTACAAAATCACAATAAAATTCATTAAACTTTAGTTTGAAAAATGTACTACCTATAATTAAAAGCAAAAATTTTATTTAAGTTATTTTAAGTATTTATCTAATATTTTTTGGATTTTTTCTTTGAGAATTTGTGGTTCGTCTATTTTAGCCTCATTTGAATAAAAATATTTATCAATTTCATTTATAATTTGCGTTTGATTATGGGGAACTGGTATCATTAGATGCTCAATATTTGGTTTGTTTAAACTTGGTTGTCCAGCTCTTTTAGAAATAACTTTAAGTATAGATTGAGCTTCTGATGCAAATAAGATGTAAAATAAATATTTTTGTTTAATATAGGATTCATTACTTTTTATTACAAAGACGTGTTCATTTACCATACTATTCAAATATTGATAATCGTCTTCCACATATGCAACTTTTCCTGTTTGGGCTCCGTCTTTGCATATTAAAATATCATGTTTATGTATATATCCTTGTTTACATTTGTTATAATACGCAGTATCAACGTATCGCATTTTATCATATATGATATTCCCTTTTAGCCCAATATGTGTACCACCCAAGGAAGGAATTCCTGATTTTAATTTCTTTTTCCCCATTTTACTATTTCTAGAGCCACTTTCCAGTTTCTCGAGATATTTCCCTATTTGTTCTAGTTGATATTTACTTTTATATTTTTTATCTTGAATTTTATATGTTGATATTTGTAGATTGAAATCTTCATTTTTAAAATTGATTAATTCTGACAGTCTACAGTAATCAATATGATTGTACAAAGGATGTGTTTGTTCTTTTTTTATATAATTAATTTGCTCAACAATATTCTCATTTAATAAATTTTTTAAAATATAAAAATTTAGTTTATTCGGATTGTTTAACTTATTATTATCAAACAAATCAGATTCTTCATATAAATTTATTCCTTCATACCCACGGCGAACACTAAACTCATAACCTAAAAATTCTTTTTCTGCATTTTTTTCTCCTGAATTTGCCAATATTGTATAGGTTTCATAAGATAGTATAAAAAATAATAGTTTATCCAATTCTTTATTTTTATCACAAGTTTTCAAGTATTCAATATATTGCGAATATTTAAATTCTGGATAGACATACTCTACATATTTCGATATAATTTTTTCTATTCCATTTATACTAAAATCAGAAAAATCTTTAAAGAATTGTTTCAAATATAAGCTGATTTTTTCCCATTCGCAATCGTCTCTTTTTTCTAATATTAATATTAAAGTATCTATATCTGCAGACATAAAAGCATTGTTTTTTAAAGCAAAAATGCATTTAATTTTAAAATATTTAAGTAATAATTTTCTTGTCTCATAATATAAAATACTATTTGTTGTATTTATAAAAATACTCGCAGGCACGATAATGCCGGCATATCCTCCTTTTTTTAATAATTGTTTGGCTCTTTCGATAAATAAACATTCTATTTCTTTGCTATCGTCTGTATAAAATTTATATAAATGAAAATTGCCATCACCGTTTTTTATTGTTCTTTTAAAAGACTCTATGGAATATGGTGGATTTGCAATTAATATATCAAACTTTTGATTATCTTGTTTTGCCGATAGACTATGTAATTTCCCCACATAATCCTCGCTATCAAATGGTGCAAGACCATTTGCATGTAATAAGTTTGCTTTACCATCACCATTTAAAAAACAACTTATTTTAGAGGCTTTTATAAGTCTATAGTCTAAATCAATACCATAAATATATTTTTCAGCCCATTCAAAATCAGAATCTTGCCAATTTTTAAATTCCTTTTGAACACTAGGTTTTGAAATAGAAGAAAGGTCAATATTATTTTTAATAATATCATTCATCGTATCCATTATTTCTGTTAAAAAGTGTCCAGTTCCACAAGCATAATCAATTACATATGGTAAAACTTCCTGTTCACCATTAGCAATTCTGGTTTTTATTATTTCTTCAATAGGTAAAGACTTGATAATAAATTGTGTTAGAGGAACTGGCGTAAAAAATTGTCCGGCCTCTTGTTTTATACTATCATTCAACAATTTTTCAAAGAAATCACCTAAAAACTGTTGCTTATGGCTATATCTTAATTGCTTGTCTTGCAATAATTCTACAACTTCTCTAACAACTTTTGCATTATCTTTAAAAGATTTTTTGTCGTAAACTTCTTTAAAAGCAAATTCATTATTTTTATATAATCTTAAAGTTTTATATAATTCTTCAAATTCTGATTTTTTAGAACTATCTCCTACAAAGTTTAATAAAGTTTCAAAATCATTTTTAGTGCAGTCTGATACGTCCTTTTCAAGATATGCTTTCATTCCCGCTTTATATAAATCATTCAAATCTTCTAATAATTCTTCATCTGTTTTGTCTCTTCCATTTGTGCGAGTTTGGAATTTCACTTCCTCATCAGGACATCTATCTTCATCTCATATCTTACACAAAAACAGATTAATAATTTTGTTAAATGCGTTTGGCTTATCTGAAACAACATTATGTCTTAATATTTCAGCAAATTGGTTATAAATTCCATCAGAATCTTCCCTTTTTAATTCTTTTAAGTCTTTTCTTCTTATGGCTTTTGATTCTACTTTATACAAAGGAACTCCATCATCAAAAATACCATTTGTTTCAAATGTTTTTGACCATCTCTTAAATCTTTCTACTTGATTTAAATCGGACCAATCTTCTTTGTTATGAATTATTGCATTTTTGTATTCAATATTTTTAGAATTAATTTTTGAAGTATAATAACACACTGCTTTTGTTGCTTTAGGCTCTTGTTGCAAATATGAAAAAATTTGTCCACCATCATTTTCTTTAGCTGTATTTTTTCTGGTAAAAGTTTCTTTTATAAATTTATCGTATTCTTTCCCCCAAGTTTTACATTCAATCATTAAAAAAGAGTTTCCCAATTCATCTTTTACCCATATATCAAGAAAACCTTTATCTTTATGTCCTAAATTCCAAGATTTTTCTAATTCTATATTTTCAGGTTTATAGCCTTTCTTTAATAACCTATCAACACATTCCAATACAACTAAAGATTCTTCTTGATTAAAATTGCAAGTAGTATGACGATGGCAAACTATTGCTTTGCCATAATTTATACAAGACTTTTCAGGAGTTTTTTCGTTATAATCAATACTTATTTCATAAGCATCGTATTTTTTTATATAAACACAATCTTTTCCATCTTTAGGTTTAAACCCCAAAGTTAATAACTTCTCTTTTAACCCACTCATCCTATTCTCTCTTGTAATGATGTAACTAACCATTATAATTCTCTCAAATTATTAAGATTTGTAAATCAATTAAACAGATTATTTCAAAAGACCTTATAGTACAAAAGAATTAGGCTATACAATTTAGGTGCTATAACGGTCGTTTTCAGTTAATATAATTCTTTCTTGAAGTTTTTGGCTTATTAATTTTGTTCTAATTGTATTCAATGAAAAATTTAAAACAAAAGATAGCAATGTTAATCTCTTGCTAACTTTTGCAACAAAAATTTTATCTAGCTTAAATCTTCCTCCTTTAGCGACATAATGCATAAAAATGAGTAATTATTATGGAAGATAGTAAATTAAATGAAGCGGAACACCTATTACTAGAAGCAAAATACTTAGCTAGGCTTAGTGCATTAGTTTCTGATTCTTGCGTGATAGATGAAGAATTACAACTGCTGGGTAACTAGAGTATTATTTCGTTTTGCGTCAGATAACAAATTTGATAATTAAAATCGAAAAATTAATTCAAGATTAACTTCTAATATTTATTACCCGCATAAATTAACATGGTGCACAATTTCTTTGAGATGCCATACAATGGAGTCATAAAACAGCTAGATATACACATACAAATACAAAGGAGTAAATTTTTATGTGCGATAAAAACGCATTAAATTTATTAGAAAATAAACTTTCGGACGCAAGAATGATTTTATACGATTTGCAAGTATTCATTAAGTTAGGCGCCCTCTCTAGTGATTCTGGGATTATTGACGAAGAATTACAACTCAATAAAGACAAAGACGATTATTACATACTTTTCAGAACATTAAACAATAAGCTGCAAAAAGCTATAGAGATTTTACAGACCTAAAGTTCTTCAAATAAAATAGAAGGTTTAATGCCTAAGGCTCTTGCGATTTTAAATACATTTTCAACGGTTGTATTTCTTTCACCTCTTTCAATCATACCGATAAAATTAGGCGACATATCAAGAATTTCAGCCAGTTCAAGCTGGGTTAATTCTTTATCAAGTCTTAGAAATTTTAATCTCTTACCAAACTTTTGTAAATCTTTTTTACTCATATTGCAATTTTCGTGGTAATATAAAGCTAATGGAACAAACTGACCGTGCGTTTATATATATCAATCTTTTGTATATCGAGACTTTAAATACTACTACTATGCGTGGTTAAGAAAGGTAAATTATGAAAAAGATATTTATTTTGTTTTGTATCCTAACGGCTATCACAGGGAAATGTTTTGCCTATTACACAGTTGAGCAAATCAAGTATGAACAGAGTTTAGGCAAAACTGATACTTTGAATCGTGCTATGGAAAATCCTAAACAGTTTGAAAAAATGTACAGTGATTATTACAACAAACAAAAATATGAGAATAATCAGAATGATTACAATAGACCTGATTACACACAGGAAAGACCTTTGCACAAATTCGGTAACTCGTATGAATTATAAATAAAAAGTTTAAGAAAGGATGGTTTTATGAAAAAGTTTTTAGTTTTGTTTGCAGCATTAATGCTTTTTGTTTCAACTCCTATAGCAGAAGCTAAAAAACCTATGCCTGAGGATATTGCACCAATTGGATTCAAAATTTTAGAATCTAATAATATTCAGAAAAGAATAGTGTTTAAATATACACTCTCTATCAGAAATCCCAGAGCGACATTAGATTACAAGCCAGAAAATATTGGTTTGGATTATACCGGACGAGTGTTGTGGGTTTATGGTGATGTTTTAAATCTAACTGATAATGAAGATGAATTAGCGGGACTTTTAAGCCATGCAATAGCTATGGGTGAAAATTCTTATAAAGGTTTATTTAGAGGTTTCTTCTCTCATGCCGCTTACTCCTTTAATCCCAGACCAAAAGAAAATAAGGCTGATTTAAAAGCCGTAGATTATATGGTAAATGCCGGTTACAATCCGTTTGCATTGATTACAATTTACAGTAAAACACTTGCACAGACACGCTATGAGTGGTGCCATTATTATCCGTTAGCAACAAAAAGAATGGTAAATATCTATGAGCACATCTATAAAAACTATCCTCAATATTTGAGAAACAACGCTTATGCAAACAATCTTTATTATCAAAATTTCTTGCACAATACTACTAAGGAGATGAAGAAATTAGAAAAGAAGTTAAACAAATAGGTGATATATGCAAAAAATCTTATATTTATTACTTTTAATTTGTTTTACTTTTTTGCCTTCGATTGCCGCAGATTGGGTACAAATTCCAGATACTACAACTTATTTTGATAAGGAAAGTATAAAAAAAGAAGGTCACAATATTTATTCTATAGAAACAAAATCACCTGCGGATAACGGACTAGAATACAGAAATATTTTTGTTATAAATGGTAATACACAAAAATTTAATCTTAGTGAAGTTAAATTATTTGACCCTAAAAATCAAAAGGTTATAAAGAAAAAAAAATATTATGATTGGTATGATATCAAAAGTGGCTCAAATATTTCTGATTTATATCAAGTAATTTTGATTCTTACCACTCCGCAAGCAAAAACTAAGGACACCGTTATACATACAACAATAGAAATAAACCCTAATATTGAAATGTTAATGTCGCATGAATACTACAAGGGGATTAAGGTTAAAAGCATAAAAATCAAGCAAGTTGAAATTAAAAAAGATAGTTATATAAAGAATAGTGAAGTTATTGAGGGTGAGCCTAATTATATATCAGTAATTGTTGAAATAACTGATATGAAAGGAAATACCATAGAATTACTTGGCATATCACCATTATCTCAAGGGGATTATGCTTTTAAAATAAAGGAATAAGCTCACATTTTAGTCTCGGCGTCTTCCTATAACTTTAATTCTGCTATGTATAATCAGAAAGACCGTAAATGTTATGACAATTATTAAATCCGCATTACTTGTATTATTGGCAAATCTACAGGCATGAAAGGTAAATTCAGTAAAAAATTTAGTTTTAAATTAACCATACTAACCAAAGTAACCGGTTAGTATGGTTAATTAGGTTAGTATGATTTGCAAAAGTTTATAACGAAATTTTTAATAAGTTAATAGCTTTATTATCAGATTCTTGTATTGTGTAATTTATTTTTAAATTTTCTTGATATTGATTTTCGCAAAAATCAATAAAAATCTTATCCAGTTTATTATTTAAAACATCTTTCTGCTCATTACTCAATTTTTCATCTTCGTAATCTTCAATATCGTGATATAAATTATCAACAACACTTAAAGCCTTTTCTAAAGATTTTCTTTTTCGTACCCATTTTGCATAACAACAATTATCATGTTTTTCAGGATTAGAGCTATTTTGACACTTATCCTTATGGCATAAAATTTCTTTTAAGTTAAATTTTTTAATTTTACCATTTCTTATATAATAGTTGGGTTTTCCACAATAGTAACATTGATGATATGGTATTAAAAGAAATTTTTTTAAATTTTTTGATAACTTAAAAATACCAAGTAAATCAACTTGAAATAAAAGCCAACTAAGGGCATTTTCTTTTCTTGTAAAACTTATATCATATTTTAATTTTAATTCACAACCAACTAACAAAGAACCTTCCTTTATATATGTTTCAATTAATTCAGGTGCTAGAACTTTAAAAACAGTCTCTAAATCTTGTTTAGAGAGGTTCTTATATGGATTTATATATTTTTCATAAAATTCATTTTCGCTTATAGCAAGTCTTTTTAGCATATTTTTAGGTGGTTTATTCAAATTTTTATCAGCTTCAATTTCTTTCATTTTTTTAAGATACCAATTCTCAAAAACTGCTGATAACCTTAAATATTCTCTTTTACACGCTTCTTTTTTCTCACAAATATATTCTCCTAAATCGATTATATCATACAAATTATACAATAAAAATCGTAGTACATCACACAAAGAAAAGGAGGAAAAATTTATGTACGAAAATTCAAAAGTTAGAAGAAAAGGAAAAGGAGAACAAAACAATGTTTAAAAACCTAAGTGAAGCAACAAAAGCCATGTATGGCAAAGAACTTGAAGAAAGAAAAGGTGCTCAGGAATGTGTGGAGTGCGGGAAAATACACATGCACAGGTATGGAGACAACTTAGAAAAAGCAAAATGCTTTGTGTGCGGTTTACATCTTAATCTTAATGTAATAAATCACGGTGTTAATAATAAATCGGTTGTGACAGACAGATTTTTTAAAGCAGCTCACAAAGCTTTATTTGAAAACAAGCAGGACGGCAAACCCTCTCAAGCATTTGTCTATGCAAATGAAACAAGAAAAATACCGGAGCATATTTTAAGGTGCTCTGATGTCGGTGTTATTCCTGTAAGTTATGATGTTAGAAAAGAAAACAAGGATTTAATTTCAGACCTTAATAAAAGAATTGAAGAAGAAACATACGCAGAGAAAAAAGAAAAGCTACAAACAAAATTAGAAAATCTTGAAGATTTTATTAAAAAATTGCAGAAATTCATTCGTGATAATTGGGATAGGCTTACATTTTTCTACCGTGATGAAAATGGACTTATTACACAAATTAAAACAAGAAAACCATATATCGACACAAAGACCTTTCGAATATTAAAGGTACAAAGTAAAGCCGGTATTTTTAATCAAGGTGTGTTTTCTGCTGATGAACTTTCAAAAGTAAAAAGTTATAAGAAAATACGCAAAGGTCTTATTGTTGTTGAGGGAGAGTTTGACCAACTCTCTTTGGCGGCACAATTGCATAAAATGGATAAACCTATTGATGTTTGCGCATTAGGCGGTGCAAATGGTGATATAGATACCGCTATGAAAATATCTGCTGAAAGAGTTTGTATACTTCATGATAATGACGAAGCGGGCAGAAAAGTATTAGAAAAAGCAAAAGAAATTCGTACTGTTTTCGGATTAACAACACCTGAAGGCATAAAAGATATTGACGAATTTATAAATGGTTTTGAAGATGAAAAGCAATGCAGTGAAGCTGTTTGGGAATTGCTAAAAGGTATGAAACACTATCATAGAGACCTTAGCGGTATTGAAGCAGAAGTCAGAAGTATTATGAATAATACTAAAATAACACAGCTCAATAGGCAGCAGCTCGTTTCGTTACTAATTGAAAAAGAAATTCTGCAGCGCGGAAAATTCTTCAAAGACAGCAATTACCAGTACATCTTTCTTGATGATGATAAGAAAATTATACCTATAATAGCTTCTGACGAATGGCTAAAAAGATTGTTAAATCGTATGGGCGTAAATCCGTCAAGAGAGTACTATAACTATACTGTTAACGATTTATCAACTTTTGCTTTTGACCATGGTGCCCCGATAGAAACGCACAATTTCTGCCACTATGATAAAGATAAAAATGCAATTTATATTTCTAACAACGATACCACGGTTTATAAAATCACAACCGAAAGCATTGAAGAATTAGAAAACGGTGATGAAGGTATTATGTTCAATTACAGACCTGATTTTGAGCCATTTAAATTGGTGAAGCCTGATGATTCGGTAAATTATTTTAACAAATATATTGCTGATTCGATGAATATCGACACAGATACAGGAACCTTGACGGCAGAAGAATTTAAGACACTTGTGCGGGTGTGGTTTTTAAGTACATTCTTTGAGTCAATTATGCCAACAAAGGTTTTACTTGTTGCAGTTGGTGAAAAAGGAAGCGGTAAAACTTCAACATTGAGACGTATAGGTATAATCCTATTTGGCTCAAAATATAATGTAACGCCTCTACCAAGCAAGCCTGAGGACTTTGATACACTTGTAACAAATAACCATTTGGTTATTCTTGATAATGTTGATACGGGTAAATCCTGGCTTAATGATAAACTTGCTTCTGTTGCAACGGGACAAAATATCGGCAAACGCAAATTGTACACCGATAATGAAGAAATTAAGCTGCCCACAAAGACATATCTTGCATTAACTTCAAGAACACCGCAATTTACTCGTGATGATGTGGCAGACAGGCTGATTGGCATACCCTTTAAAAGAATATCCGAATTTGTACCTGAGGGCGAACTGATAAAGGATATTTTAGACCACAGAGACGAGATAATATCTTATATCATGTATGAACTTCAAAAAGTACTGAAAGCCTTTGAAGCTACAAAAGAACAGACTTACAAGAGCATACTAAGAAGTGCCGATTTTGCTAAATTCGGTTTAAGGATATCTGATATTTCCGGCAAAAAAGCTGAATTTGAAAGCATTTTGAATAAGGTCTGTGAAGCACAGAAGGCTTTTGCTGTTGAAGAAGATAGTCTTGTATATGCACTTAAAATCTTTGCCAAAAAGCAGATTAAGCCTCATAAGATGTCCGGTTTTGAACTGCACAAAAACCTTCTTCAAATTGCAAATGAAGATAACTTTGATATACCTGAATTTAGAGCAAAATATAAGAGTGTAAAGTCGCTTACACGCAGAATTGCTAACATTAAGGGCAATATCTCAAATGATGTCAAGATAACGATTTACAAGGAACGAGCAAACCAGAAGTCATATAAAATTGAACTTATGGACAAAGATTTTGAGCTACCGCCTACTAATGACAGTACTTTTGCTAATGGTATGGAAAAGGCTCAAAATATAACAAGAACTTTTCTTGATGATAAAGGGGGTAAAGATGAATAATGCTCTCTTAAATGTTCAAGAAGCAGCTAGTTACTTAAATATTTCAGCAAGCACGCTTTACAGATGGATACATAAGAAGAAAATAGAATATGTCAAAATTGGCTCCAGAGTGCTATTTTCAGAAGATATTTTAAAAAAGTTTGTTGAACAAAATACAGTACTTCTTGCTTAAGCTCCATCCTTTTATTGGCACCGTATTTTTTCGGCGATACGGTGCCTTTTCTTTAAAATTCATGTTTGCAAAAGTTAGCGAAAGGGCTTACAAATCCTCTAAAACACGCCATTATAAAATTGTAAAGGAAATTTTAAAATATGATTGCAGCGATAAGAAAAAATCCTAAAACAGGTAACTGGGAATTTGACTACAAAGACCTACAAGGCAAGCGCAAGACTAAAAAAGGTTTTAAAACCAAAGAAGAAGCATTGAAAGCACAAAGCAAATTAACAGAAGAATTAAGCAATGGTATTTGTACTATTGATTCAAAAATCACTTTCAGAGAAGCTGCTGAAACTTTTATGCGTCTTCATGTTGTGGTTAATTGCAAACCTTCAACGCATGATGGATATGAAGGTTATTTAAAAAATCATCTTAACCCGTTCTTTGGTGATATGAAACTTATTGATATAACTCCAATTATGGTTAAAGAATTTATTAAACAAAAACTTGAAACAGGTAGAGTTAATTCTACAATAAACAAATACACAAAGCTCATGAGCGAGATTTACAGCTTTATGATAGATAATGATGTAATAACTAAAAATCCTCTTGCACGCATTAAAGCACTCAAGGAAACTAAAAACGATAAAATCAGGGCATTATCAACAGAAGAAGTGCAAGCATTGTTATCTAAGACAAAACAAGTATATCCTGATTTTTATCCGCTTTTATTCACTGCATTATTTACAGGAATGAGACAGGGGGAACTTTTAGGCTTAACGTGGGATTCAATAAATTGGATAAAAGGTAAAATCAAGATTGATAAAAATTATACTCATGGCCGCGTTGGAACGCCAAAGACAAATAAAATCAGATATGTAGATATGTCTAACGCATTAGTGAAAGTCCTTAAAGAATGGCGTTTAGCCTGCCCTAATGGTGAATTGGATTTAGTTTTTCCTAATAGTGAAGGCTTGCACTTTGACGCTAATAATATGCTAAAACGAAGATTTAAACCTGCTTTACGTCGTGCAGGTATTGAAGAAATAAGATTTCATGATTTAAGGCATACTTATGCGAGCTTGCTTCTTGCTAATGGTGCCCCGATGAAATATGTGCAAAGTCAATTAGGACATGCTTCTATAACAATGACAATGGACTTATACACACATCTGTTGCCGGAAGTTAATGACAAGTGTGTCAATCTCTTGAATAACATAGTAAATACAACTGTTGAAGCACAAGAAAAAATTGTGAGATTTGGGACATAATAAAAATTTGTATATTGCAATCATATTTATACTCGCTTGTTTTGAGCGGGTATTTTTATTTTAAAGTCTTTCCACATCATTTCTTTATGGCCTGAAATGAAGTAGTTATGGCGTCTCCTGTCGCATTTTTCAACTTGCCGAGTATAAATACATACAAAAACAATTTCACAAGCCTTAAAACTTGCCGTACAAATAAAACTAAAATAAAGTGCGACTCAAAAATAAAAATGCAACTTTTTTGCGACTCTGACGATTTTTTGCACAAAAAATACGCCTGCCGTGATTCGAACGCAGGCCCCTCTTTAGATGTGCAGATGCTTTATCCAGCTGAGCTACAGCAATTATGCAATAAAAAATACCCTGGATGCGATTCGAACGCATGACCTACCGCTTAGAAGGCGGTTGCTCTATCCAGCTGAGCTACCAGGGCTTTTATTCTAATTTTATTAACTTTTAAATGGATGGGTTTGAGGAATTTTCCAGACGTTTGGTTTTGTGGGGTATCTGTATTCATTCCTCATTATTTATATTAGCATAAACATTTTTCTTTGCAATATTTCTTTTATAAATATTTTACACGTAATCAAATTCATAATAGCCGAATGGCTAATATCATTTTGATTACGTGTAAAATATTTTAAATTTGTTGCAAAAAATATCTAAAAATACTATAATAAAAAAGTTAAAGAATTATTTTTGAAAGGAGCTAAAGTATGAAAAAGCAGACTATGATTGAATTTCCGGGGGGGGGGGGCAGGTAAAAATAATGCTCCTGTAAGGTTTTTCTCTGATATAAAATTCAGTAACAAACTTTTCCCGAACTCAGTACCACATTTTATATATACAAATGTAATTGACTTTTTACCTCTTTTAAAACCTGCTTTTACCCTTGCTGAAGTTCTCATAACTCTTGGCATCATTGGCATCATTGCAGCTATGACTCTGCCGTCTATAATACAAAGGAAACAGGAAAAAGTTACAGTTAATCAGCTTAAAAAAAGTTATTCATTGTTGCAGCAGGTCTACGAGCGTATGGTGTATGAAATAGGTTCTGACCCAAGAGATTGGGGAATGACCGGTATGTATGAGGAAAACAGTCATATAATTATGGCGAATAAATTTGTTCCATACTTCAAAGTCATTCAAAATTGTATTGGAAAAGATGCTTCTTTTACAAAAAAGCACTGTGTTGATGATTCTCGCTATGCGGCTCCACAAAATTATGCCTCAGTTAGGGTTATTGATGGAACCACGTTAATATTTAGGCACTGGAGTGGGCAATGCAGTTTTCAATATGGGAAAACAAAGGCGCTTAAAAATGTGTGCGGTGAAATTATTGTTGATTTAAACGGTCCTAAATCCCCAAATATGTTAGGACAGGATATGTTTGCATTTTATTTAACTAATTATGGTGTAATTCCTGTTGGTATGCAAGGTGAGGCTATGCACCCTCTCATCAAGGCTTGTAATCTCTCTGTTGGTCCTTGGGGGACACATATTGGCTCTGGCTTTTATAATGGCTTTGGGTGCACGGCATGGGTTTTGTTTAACGAAAACATGGATTATTTGCGCTGTAAAGATTTGGATTGGGGAGGAAAAACAAAGTGCGGCAAATAAAAAGCGGTCGTTTAAGACCGCTGAATGACTATTCGATAACTTGACCTGCACCGGGGTTCCTTCCGGGCAAACAGACGCCGAATTGACAATTAGAGTTATAGTTATTAGGGGTTATAGTTCCGGATTCAGTTCCTGCTGCAGCTCCTGTTTCAGTATTAATCAATGCATCATGGTAGGGTTCAACGTAACGGGGGCGAAAAGCATCAGGCTTTTGAATATTTTTAACATTATCAGGCAGATATTTTTCCTGAATCGATGGTTTAGTTATAGAATAAGCGCAGGAATTTCCGCTTATAGCGCAAGATGCAGCCGCCGGTAGTGTTATCAAAACTGCAGCCATTATTAAAAATATATTTTTCATATCAACCAACCTTTCGTATATCCAACCAACTACATCATAAACGACTATGGTTGATTTTTCATTGCCGGAAAGTGGAATGTTTTTAAAATACTTGTAAAACTTATAAAGCTTTGACAGCTTCCGGTTAGTGCCGGATACTTATCAAAGCTTTGTTGGGCTTAGTTTATAAGATAAATGTTAATAATTAGGTTTGTCTATGATAATCCCGCGATTTTTGTAGTTAATTTGTTTAAGCTGCTGTTCATACATTTCATTGCGTTCGGTTTCATTTTTTCTAACGCCTTCATAGCAAAAAGCTTTTGTATCTTCTGAAAGAGTTTTGCAATGTTCAATTGCTTTTTCAAAATTAATTCTTCTTTCTGCCCAGTAATTACTTTTTGTTCTTTCAGCATCAACAAAGTTAATTATGTTCAATATATTTTCTTTGTCGTTAAGTTTGGCATTTTCATAGCCTTGTTCACAAAACTCGCTCCATTTTGGAATGTCATAGGACTGCACAGGCTCTTGAGTTTGAACTTCTTCAGTTTTTGAAGAACTTTCCGGCATTTCGACTTGTTCAAGAGTGACTTCTTCTGACTCATTTGCTGAAACCGGAAGCATAAATAATGTTAATAAAACCGAAAGCAGAATTAATTTTTTACCCATAAATCACCTTTATCAATATTATATTAAGCTTTGACAAGCTCGCTGACTTCTTTTCTTTTAACTTTACGTGTTGTTGTTCTTGGAAGCGGAGCTTTGCTAATAACTATATTAATAGGACGTTTGTATGGTGTCAAGCGTTGTGATAAACGTTTAACTTCATCTCTGCATAATTTATCAACAGTTTCATCATCATATTTTGAGTAAAGTTCATCTGTTGGAACAATAACGGCAGCTATATCTTCAGTACCGTCTTTTGAGCCGAATGAGCGCGAAACCCCGATTACGCAGACTTCTGAAAAATACGAACTTTTTTCCAGAACAGACTCAACTTCTTCCGGAAAGACTTTTTTCCCGCCTGAAAGTACAATCATATTTTTAATACGGCCTGTTATGTAAATATGACCATCTGGAGTAATTTTAGCAATATCGCCGGTGTGAAGCCATCCATCGGCATCAATTGTTTCAGCAGTAAGTTCCGGCTGGTTGTGGTAACCCTTCATGATGCAATCGCCTTTTAGCTGCAATTCGCCTGTTGTTTTGTCAATTCTGGCCTGGAAACTTCTTAATGGTCTTCCTACAGAAGCCAGGTCATGACGTTTGTCCGTATTTACAGAGACGACGGGGCTGGTTTCAGAAAGTCCGTAACCCTGATAAACTTTTATGCCTATTCTTTCAAAAAATTCGCCTACTGAAATGTCAAGCGGTGCTCCGCCGGAAATACATCCCATAAAATGTCCGCCAAATTTGTCATGAATTTTTTTGAACATAATTTTTTTGATTGCATAAGAGGGTATAAATTTTGAAATTCCGAACATGATTTTAAAAAGGGTTTGAACATGTTTTGGCGAATTGTTAATTTCAGCTTCTATTCCTGCCTTCAAAAGTTTTAAAAATGCAGGAACTACAATCATAAAATCAACTTTTTTAGCGCGCATAATTCCTAAAATATCTTTTGGTTTTAAGCTCGGCGTATAGTAAACACTGAAACCAAAGTTAAGAAATGTGCTAAAACCGACGGTCATTTCAAAAAGATGGTTCATAGGAAGTATGGAAAGAACAGTGACTTTTCTGTCAGGGAGTATAGCTTTTAAAGCTTCTTCTAAATCATCAAGCTGCGTCATCATATTCAAGAAAGAGATTTCAACTCCTTTGGGAGCACCGGTTGTGCCTGATGTGTAAATTATAAAGGCTGTGGATTTGAGCGAACGCGGGCGCCAGCGCGCTTCGTAATTTTCAGGAAGATTGTACAGGCTTTTGTAAACTTGGTTTGGATGTGGTTCGTCCATAACAATTATGTCTTTGATAAACGGCAATTCTTTTTGAAGTTCAAGAGCTTTTTCCGCATAAGCCTCTGAAACCAGCATTACGCTTGGTTCACAATCTGAAAGAATGCTGTGAAGTTCGTATTTTGTAAGTTTAATATCGAGTGGAACAGTAATCATTCCGGTCATGGCTGATGCAAAAACGCAGGCTCCGTATTCCGGTTTGGATTCTGATAAAATCGCGAGTCTGTCACCTTTTTTTACACCCAAATCATCTATTAAATAACTCCCGAGTTTTCTTGACAAAAGCCCGATACCTTTGTAAGTAAATTCTTTCCATCCAAGCTGGGTTTTTGTCCCGAGTGCAATTCTTTCACCATAACGTTTTGTGCGTTCATCAAGCAAATGAAGCACATTTTTTCTTCCTGCTGCCATATACTTTCTTAACCCCTATACTAAAATACACCATTATAAGTAAAGAATATAGTTTTTTTCGATAAAAGTCAAGTTTTTGAAGTTACATGCAGGCATTATAGTTTTTTACAATTCATTTTTGAAGTGGTTAAAAAGTTTTTCTTCAACTTCTTTTTCTGAAAAAAATATATCTTCATTTTTATATTTTACTGTGACTCCAAAACCTTGGCGGACTTCTCCGATTATTGTAAAATTCTTTGCAATTTCATCAGGTACGGTTGCGATTAACTGATAATCTTCCCCGCCAAAAAAGATTAAATCCTTATAATCATCAAACATTTTCAAATCTTTATCGAACGGGATTTTGTCGAAATCTATGAAAAGATTTACATTGCTTGCACTTGCAACTTGCGACAAGGCGTCCATCAGACCGTCTGAAGTGTCCATCATCGCATAATCTTCTTTGATATTTTCTGAAATCTGTTTTGAAAATTCAAATTGCGGCTTTGGCACAAGATGTGCGTCAAGGAATTTTTGCGGTTCGCTCTGGCTGTTCATTAATAATTTTAATCCTGCACCGCTTGCTCCATGTTCGCCGGAAACAATTATTTTTTGTCCGGGGCGCGCGTTTGAACGTGAAGAAATCCGCAGACCATCGCATTTTCCGATTGCCGTGACTGAGATGAAAATTTTGTCCGAACCGGTTATGTCACCGCCGACAACTTGAACGTCTTTTGAGACAGCTTTTACGCCCTTGTAAAATTCCTCGACAAAACCGCAGGAAATTTCTTTTGGAAGCGAAAGCGCGATAGTTAAATACTTTGGAGCGGCACCGCTCGCACAAACGTCGGAAATGTTCACTGCTGCAGCTTTCCAGCCGAGTTTGTACGGGGTTGTGTAATCCATTTTAAAATGAATATCTTCAACAAGGCTGTCCTGAGTTATTACAATTCCCAGCTCTTTTAGATAAGCGCAATCATCTCCGAGAAAGTTTGAGTTTAATGTTGATTTTATGATATTTATGAGTTCTTTTTCTTTCATTTTGAACCGGCTGTTAAATTAGTTTAAATCTTGTCCGATTAGTGTTACAAATTCCTGCACAAGTGCTTCACTCCATTTTTTTCCCGTCTCTTTTTTAATTTCAATTAAAGCTTCGACCGGCGAAAGCTTTGCTCTGTAAGGCCTGTGTTCGGTTAGTGCAAAATATGCGTCAACAATCAAGATTATTTGCGAAGTTATCGGAATTTCGTCTTTTGCGATTTTTCCGGGATAGCCTGTGCCATCCCAGTTTTCGTGGTGATGTTCGACTATTGGAATTATCTCCTGAATATAAGATATCGGTTTCAGAATTTCGCGTGCAGCAATTATCGGATGTTCCTGAATATGGCGGCGTTCGTCTTCTGTTAAAGGCGTTGATTTCTGCAAAATTTCTTTCGGAAGCATGATATTTCCGATATCGTAGAGTAAAACTGCAATTCTAAGCTTGTCTATTTCTTCTTTGGGCAAGTCAAATCGTTTTGCAAGTGAAGCTGCAAGCAGAACTTTTGATTTAACAGAACCTTGTTCATGCAGCGGATTGTAGCTTTTAGTCAGCATATCGGCTGCGGTATAGAGAACTTCTTTAGGAAGGTCTGATTGTTCTTTGATTGTTTTTAGTTTGCCTGTTAATTCTTCAGCAAGATTTGATTCAATCGGCACATTGTGTTTTGACAAAATATCCAGGAATGTATTTACTGCAATCTCCTGCCAGCTGGTTTCCGTAATCGGTTTTGCCATTGTAACCTGATTGCGGCCGTTTCTTTTTGACTGATACATTGCCTGGTCTGTGAGTTCAAGAAGTTCATCAAGGCTGTCAGAATGCTCCAAAAAGGTTGCAACACCAATGCTTGCCGTAATGCGGCCGATTGTGTCAAGTTCTCTTTCTTCAATGGCTTTTCGAATTCTTTCTGCTGCTGTCATTGCACCCGAAGAGTCAATTCCGGGGAGAAGTATGTTAAATTCTTCACCTCCCATGCGTGCTGCAACATCTATTGAGCGTGCGTTTTTTTTCAAAACATCAGCGACTGTTTTAATTGCCAAATCTCCATAAGCGTGGCCGTATTCGTCATTAATTTTTTTTAAAAAGTCCAAATCAAGCCCGATAACACTGAAAGGCTGCTTTTGGCGGAGTGAACGCGTAACTTCTTTGGAAATGTATTCTTCAAAATATCTTCTGTTGTAAAGGCCTGTGAGGGCGTCTGTTACAGCCTGTTCTCTTACTGCCTCAAAAAGGTCTGCGATTGTAATTGCCATTTCAATTTGCTGTGCAAAAATTGTTAGAAAATCGGTTTCGCTTTCAGCAAGTTCGTCTCTTGAAGAAAATACACAAAACAAACCAAACTGGCGGTTTCTTGTATAAAGCGGAATATTTATGAGTAATTTACTTCTCATTCCGCTCGTAACTTTGTTGAAGATTTCTTTGGGCATGTCCGGAATTATGTTTTTCAAAGCTTGCGCAATATTTTTTGTAGTTGTAATTTTCTTTTCGTTTAGCGCCTGTGCGTAAATGCTGTCTTCAAAGTAATTCAGACGCCGCATTTGCATCGGAATCTGTATTATGCCGTTAACCCTTTTTATCAGAGGATTGTCAGCTTCTGCAATGACTGACATATAAGTCCCTTTTTCATCTTCATATTTTCTTAGGATTGTGCTGTGAAGATAGCCGAGTTCTCCTTGAAGACTGTTTACGATTGTTTCCAATACGCTTTCGAGAGGTCTTGATGAATTCATCATTTCCCAAATATGCTGAAGCGTAAGCATTCTTTTGTTTGCAATATTTAGTTCCTGAGTGCGTGCCGCAATTTCTTTCTCCAGCTCAAGATTGCGTTCGTAAATCTCAAGATAATCCTGCTTGTTGCCGTAAACGCTGTTTTCAATTTCCGTTATGGTTTTTCTGTATTCTCTTAATTTATCGAAAAAATTCATTATTCCTCTGCTGGGTCGGAATTAATAAAATCCATTAGCATTATAAACTATTATTTGGACGCTGTGTTATTTTTAAGTAAATTTTTTACAATATTTAGTATTTTTTCAGGTTCGGGAAGCCTTGTACAGATTTTATAATTTTCTCCGGTCTGTTTGCATCCCCGTTGATCGCAAGGCTGGCATGTCAGCCCTCCGTTAATTGCAACATATTTGGTGTCATCTCCAAATGGTCCGAAAAGTTTTGGCGGGGTACAGGTAAATATTGCAACTACAGCCGGTTTTCGGCTTGCCCAGGCCAGATGAGCACTTCCGCTGTCAGGCGCCATAACTAAATCTACCCGTGAAAATAATTCACGCAAACCTTCAAGATTGGTTTTTCCGCAAAGGTTTGTATGTCTGTCTGCTCCTATATAATTTAACAATTCTCTGTCAGCTTCTGTTCCGGTAAAAATTATAGAACATGTTTTTTCAAGTTCCTCAACGACAATTCTCCAGTTGTCTTTGTCCCAGTATTTCAATTCCCTTGTTGTTGCAGGTGCTATTACCACAAGCGGTTTCGTATGGTCGACATCTTTTAGCAGTTCGTCAAGCTGCTTTTTAATTTCGTCAGAGGTCTGTGGAAGTGTGAATTTTATTTCATCAGTTTTAAGTCCGAGATGTTTTGCAAATTCAAAGCTGTTTAGAACAACATGACGTTCATTTCGTCTATATATATCAGGAATAATTTCATTTGCACCGATTTGAGAAAATTCTTTTGCATTCGTAGAGCAAATCCGTCTTTTTGCACCTGAAAATATCATCCAGTACATTGACTTAAACATCATTTGAGCATCAATTGCGATGTCATATTTTTCTTTGCGGATTTCTTTTAAAATTTTCAGATATTCAAAAAAACTTTTCAAACTCGGACCGCGTTTTTTCCATTTTTGAACAGGCGCCAGAAAAACCTTGTCAACGCAAGGGTTGCCTTTTAAAAGGTCATACCCTTTTTCTGAAACAAGCCAGCCTACTTCATAACCCTGGCTTTTGAAGAGATTTGCCAGAGGAATATGAAATATAATGTCTCCCATTGAGGATAATCTTACTATTAAAACCTTTTTCATACTACAATTTTCTATCCTCTAAGAAGGCTGCTCCGATTACACCTGAAAAATCTCCCAGCGCTGCTTTTTTAAATTCAATTTTGCTTGCAGGTACAGGAAGTGATTTAGCTTTGGCTTTTTTAATTGTATTTTTGTAGAAATAATCGACTGCTTCAATCAATCCGCCTCCTAAAACGACAAGTTTTGGATTAACAAAATTAATTATGCTTGCAACGCCTCCTGAAAGATATTCGCTAGCCTCATCAACGCAGGCTGTTACAAGTTCATCGTTACGTTCGATGGATTTTTGAATCATTCCTGAAGTTATAGACTTTCCGCTTTCAAGATAATCCAGAATAACTGAATGACGGCCTTTTTTTAAAGCACCTTCAATACGTTTTTCGATTGCGGAGCGGGAAGCGTAGGCTTCCAGACATCCGTGTGCTCCGCAGGCGCAGGGTCGTCCGTTTAAATCTACTATTATATGTCCGATTTCGCCGGCTGTACCGGTGGCACCTAAAATTAGTTCGCCGTTTTTGACAATTGCCGAGCCCACGCCTGTACCTACAAATATACATACAAAATCATCACACCCTTTTGCCGCGCCGAATTTCATTTCTCCGATTGTTGCAATTTCAACATCGTTTCCTAAAAAAACTGGAAGGTCAAAATGGCTTGCAATCCTGTCTTTAATATCTAAATCATAGCAGTCAAGATTTGGTGCGCCGATTATAATTCCGTTTTTGCGGTCAATTTGACCGGCGGCACCAATTCCGATTGAGGATATTTCCTCTTTGCTTAAGGAAGTTTCTTCAAAAAGCTCTTCAATGCTTTCAACCATTTTCCGGATTATATTTTTTGGACCTTTGTCCTTTTTTGTTTTCTTTTTGACCGTGCCTAAAACTTCCCCGGTGGTTCTGTCCACAAGAGCCGTCAAAATCTTCGTCCCGCCTAAATCTATTCCTACAGAATATTTTTTCATTGTAACAAAATTATATATTAAAATATTTTATTTGGCAAACTGTGATTTGTTGCAATAAAGTGAAACTTCTGCTAAAATTTTGTTATCAAGACGTTTAAATAAAGGGGATTTGTGTATGTTATACAGGCTTAAGATATTTTTATTTGCGATATTTATAACATTTACTTTTTCTGCAAAATCTTTTGCGGCGGAACAGCCTTGGGTGAATGATTTGAGAAAACTTTTTTTATCAAATGCTGCTGCGATATATGAATTAAATATCAGAACTTTTAATGCACAAGATACAAATAAAAATGGAATTATAGATTTTGACTTAGGAGAAGAAAGCGGTAATTTCATTAACGCAATCGACCGGCTTGATGAACTTCAGGCACTTGGCATAAATGCAATTCATGTCCAGCCCATTACGCCGGTTGGGAAAACAAAGGCTTTGGGAACAGCGGGTTCAATTTATTCTGCGGCAAGTTTTAATACTATAAATCCTCAGTTTAAAAGCAGCAATTCTGATTTAACGCTGGAGGAGCAGGCAAAAAAATTCATATCGGAAGCGCATAAGAGAAATATTCGTGTAATTATAGACTTGCCGGCATGTGGTTCATATGATTTATACCTTCAGCAGCCTGAACTTTTTGTAAAGGACAAGAATGGTCAGCCGGTTGTGCCCGCAGATTGGACTGATGTAAGGCTTTTGGATGCCGGAACAGAAGATAAGATTAACCATGATGTTTACAATTTGTACAAAGATTTTGTTGATATGGTTATGAACCTTGGTGCTGATGGTATTCGTGCAGATGTTGCGCCTTTGAAGCCTGCAAAATTCTGGAAAGAATTAATTGATTATTCAAGGAAGAAAGACATGCAGTTTATGTGGCTTGCTGAAACCTCTGACAGCTGGACAGCCCCAATTTCAAAATACGGGGTTTATACGCCTTACAATAAACTCCTTGAAGCAGGATTTGACGGATATTACGGAAGCTGGTTTGAACTTAAAAACTGGAGAACGGCAGACGAACTTTATAATCATATCAAATTTAACCGTTCTCTTTTGACAAAATACAAAGACCCAAAATCTGTTATTGGAAGTTTTACAACCCATGACGAGATGAGTCCGGTTTTGATTAACGGAACAAAATTCAGCGAAATGATTCTCTGGCTGAATGCAACACTGCCTTTGAATGCTTATTTTGTTGACGGATTTCAATCGGGAGACAATTATATTTATTTCTGGGCAAACAAAAAAGCTCCGAAAACTTACACTGATGACGATTACTACTTTGTCCACCGCGGCAAAATTGATATCTTTAACTTTTCACGCAGGCCAGGCGGCAGCGACAATGAACTATCCAATGACGTTATGCGAGCTGTAAATTTCAAACGCGTAATTGCTCCGGTTATTCAAAACGGGAAATTTACAATATTGAAAACTTCATCACCTGAGGTTTTTGCTTATGCATTGAGTTATGATGATAAAACAGTTCTTGTTTTCGGTAATTTGAATTTTTCAAACATAATTGAATGTAACATTCGTGTGCCGAAGTATTCGGATTCTTACATGACAATTCCTATCCGCTCAACCAAGAAAGTTCCGAGGTTTAAAGATAATAAATTCGAAGTTAAGTTTGAAGCGGGAGAGATTATGGTGCTTCTTATTGAAGGGTTTAATCTCGCAAAATAACAACATTTTTTATGATATAATATGATTATGAAAAAATATTTTTTAACATTAATAATTATTTGTGCAATGACTCTTGGCGCGCAGTTTGCTTTTGCAGCCAACGAAGTCGTTGAAGATTACCTTGATATTGCAACAAGCTATGCTGTCAGCGGAAATTACGCTTCTGCAATGGATTATTTAAACAAAATTCTTTCAATTGAACCTTCAAATAAAGAGATTGCCGGGCTTAAGAATTCTTTAATGCAAATGCAGAGCGGAAAAATAGTTTCACCGGTTGTGAAAAATGATGTAAAACTTTCGCAGGCTCAATCAGCGAAAACCGCTGGTAATAAAGCTGTTGAAATGCAAATTCTGACTGCTGCAGCTGCAAACAACAACGGATATTGGACAAATATGTTTGCGGGAGACTTTTTTAAAAATGCAAAGCAATATTCAAAAGCAATTCCGTATTATCAAAAGGCTCTGAATGCAACTTCTTCATCTTCGGCGCCTTTGCTCTATCTGGGAATTTGTTATTATGAGTTGAAAAATTATGCAGCAGCTTATCCGATTTTGACGCAGTTTATAGCAAAAAATCAGCAGGAAAGTTATGCTTATGCAATGCGCGCAAGAGCTTCGGCTGAAATGGGCCGATACAATGATGCGGAAACCGATATTGTAACAGCGATTGCGCTTGAAGACACAATTGAATACAGATATTTGGAAGGGCTTATTCTTTTCAAACGCGGAAATTACAAAAAGGCTCAAACTTCATTAGAAAAAATCGCATCACAAATTCAAACTTCTGATGTTTATAAGTTTTTGGGCTTAAGTTACTATGCGTCAGGTGATTTGAAAAACGCGCTTCTCAATCTCGATAAAGCAATCCTCCTCTCTAATGATGATAATGATTTAAAAGCAAAGTATAATGAAATAAAGGCAAAGTTAACATCTCAGGGTTAAGACAAAATGGCGAAAAGAAGTAAGAAAAAGAAACAATCATTATTAATAAAACTTGCAAATACTGTTTTTACAGTAGCTCTTGCTGGTATAATGGCTTACGGACTTCAGTGCTACAGCGCGGCAACTTCGCTTAAATTTGCACAGGTCAGTGATGCGCATTTCTATACAGGCGAAGATAATACCTCTTTTAAATTGCGCGCCGAATCTGACAAACTGCTTGACGATGCTGTTGAACAAATTAACGAAACCCCGAATATAAATTTTGTTATGTTTACGGGCGACCAGATTGACAAATCTTTTGAAAAAGAATTGCGCGCCTTCTTGCCGCATGCGCAAAAGCTGGTTTATCCGTGGTATTTTGCTTTCGGAAACCATGATACCTGCATTGGCGGATATTTGACGCCGGAAGTTTATCTTGAAATGGTTTCAAAGGCAAATCCGAATTTTACTTATAAAAAGCCTTACTATTCGTTTGTGCCTCAAAAAGGTTACAAAGTTATCGTTCTTGACACAATTATCCGCGACAGACTGACAAGCAACGGAAGAATTGGCGAAGAACAGTTGAAATGGTTCGATAATGAACTTAAATCAGCCGGAAAAGATACAGTTCTCGTATTTATGCATGTGCCGATTGTTGAACCATTTCCGAGCGAAGGCCACAGGCTTTTGAATGCAGAAGAAGTTAAAGCAGTTATTGAAAAATATAAAAATCCGATTGCTGTTTTCCAAGGGCATTACCATTCTACTATGATTAAGCAGATGGATAACGTTTTATACGTAAGTACGCCATCTCTGGTTTCTTACCCCAACGCTTTTAGAATAATCACAGTTACAAACCACCGCAAAAAAGTTGTTTTTAATATTGAATACAAAGAAACTCGTTTGAAGAATATTCAAAAGCTTGCAAAAATAATGGTGTTTGCTTCCAACATATATTCTGGCGAAGAAAAAGACCATTCAGGTACTTTCGAACTTAAAAGATAAAATCCGGAGGATAGATATGAGCGAATTTAAAATAAAATTCAGAGGTGTTAGAGGCAGCTATCCGGTTGCAAAGAAAAATTTCCTCCAATTTGGTGGAAATACTTCTTGTGTAGAGGTTAACGTGGGCGGGCATCTCATAATCCTTGATGCCGGAACCGGGCTTATTGATGTTGGAAATGATTTAATCGAAAAATATATTTCTTCAGGCGTTTCTCCTCAAGAGAGAAAACCTGTCAGGGCAACTGTTTTGATTTCGCATATTCACCAGGATCATATACAGGGATTTACTTTTTTTAGACCTTTGCATGTGCCTTCAACTGTTTTGAATGTTTTTGGCAATGCAAATTATGACGAAAATCTTTCCGATGAACTTGCGGCTCTGCTTTTCGGTAAATCTTTCCCGCTTGATTTGGGCGATGTCGCCGGAAATCTTAATATTACAGACTTAAACGAATGCGAAGCTATTCTTTTAAAGAAAAATTCGGCGCCTGTTGTAAAAAGAATTGAAACCGCAGAGGATGAAAAAATCGGCAAAGATGATGTCTTAATTACATTTTATCGTTCTTATGCGCATCCGCAGGAAGGTGTTTTGATATACAAAATCAAATACAGAGATAAGGTTCTTGTCTATGCAACAGACAAAGAAAGTTATCTTGGCGGGGATGCTAAATTAACAACTTTTGCACGTAATTGTGACATTTTGATACACGATGCGCAATATACGATCGAAGATTACTTGAATAGTTTTTCGCCAAAGCAGGGGTTTGGACATTCGACTTTTGACATGGCGGTTGAATGCGCAAAGCAGGCTTGTGCAAAAAAACTTGTGTTTTTCCATTTTGACCCGGGTTATGATGACAAAAAATTAAATTCCATTAAAGAACATTATGAAAAGTCTTCTGAAAATGTTCAGCTTGCTTACGAGGGTCTTGAAATAAATCTTCTGTAACTAATTTTTCCAAAAGCGTTCAAATCTATTGAAAGGTGTTATGAAAAAATTTTCAATAATAATAGCTTTACTGTTATTTTCTTTTTTCACATCAGGTTATAAAAAGCCGGATTACTACACAATTGATTCTGAGAAAAATGCTTATATCCACAACAACAAAGGACTTTACTATATCAGAGAGCGAATGTATTATCCTGCTATTGAAGAATTCAAAAATGCAATCAGTTTGAGTCCTGACACTCAGGCAACTGCGGTATTTTACAATAATTTAGGGCAGGCTTATATGGCTGTCGGGGCGCCTGATTTGGCATTGGATTGTTTTGAGCGTGCGATTTTGCAATACAGCCTTAACTTTAATTACTATTTAAATCTCGCCGACTGTTATGTTGCTCTGAATATTACTGATAAAAAATTGCAGGAGTCAGCCTCTAATTCCAACCCGTTAAATATGGTTATGCGTGGAATTCTTTACGAAAAGACCGGGAATGTCAAACGCGCAATCACAACTTTGGATGAATTTACCTATCTTGAGCCTGATTTAATAATTACCCCGGCCGTTAGAGCACATATTCAGCAGCTTATTCAGGAAAATTTGTAACTTTATCTTGTTGCTTAATTCTTGAAAAGATGGTATATTTTATAATGTATATAATGTAAATTAAAAGGAGATTGAGATGTCTAAAAATCTTGCTATGCCTGAATTTCAGGGGGGGGGGGGCGTCTAAAAACACGCTTCTTAAAGGATTAGAATTATTATATAAATTTAGTTTTCTGTATAAAAAATATGTATCATTTACCTTGGCTGAGGTGCTTTTAACGCTCGGAATTATTGGAATTATTGCAGCAATGACATTACCTTCTCTAATTAAAAGGGCAGAACGCATAATTCTAATTCAGCAGTTTAAAAAAGCATATTCAAATATTCAAAACATAGTCGAACTTGTTCAGGTTGAAAACGGGATGCCTTACGATTGCTATATGATTGGCTGGGGTTCGACTCTGACGCAGTGTTCGGAATTTCATAGAGCTTTATTATCTAAATTTCAAGTGATTCAAAAATGTAATTATGATGACTATAATTGCCACCCTAAATACAAGACAAAAGATGAAGTTTTGGCCGCCGGCGGTGAAGAAATGAATAATACATCATGTTCTTATAAATTTTCAGCTTCTCATTTTTATATTTTAAAAGATGGTTCTTTTTTGATTCTTAATGACAATGGCACTAATAATACGCATCAACCCCTTTTCATGATAGACGTTAACGGTAAAAAAGGCCCGAATAAATGGGGATATGATTTGTTTTATCTGACATTCTATCGTACGGATAAAAACAAAAACGTGCAAGTTGCCGATGGCATTTGCGCATTAAAAGAAAAAGGCGGGTTTTGGCTAAAAGATGTTCTTTTAAAATAAGTTTATTCAAACAGCTTGCCTTACATGATTTGACAGCTAAAAGGCTAATGTATTTGAAATACGCATTTTTCACAGTGAGCTTTCGGATGAAGAACAAGGTTGTCTTCCAAATCGTACATCCGCTCGACTTTCGTGATAAGATTTGCGCCGCATTTTGGACATTTCAATCCGCCTGCTCCGTTGAGAATTAAATCCTTTAAACTTTCAATAACTTCTAACGAAACAAAATCTGTGCTGAAATCTTTTTCATATTTTTTGATTTCTTCCGGAAGGCATTTTAAACCTTTTGCCAGATTTTGTCGTGTTGTAACCGGCAGAAATAATTCTTTGCCGCTTTCAATTTCTTCAATAATTTCCGGAGCAAGATTGGTTTTCTTTGCCAGTCCTGTGACTGACAAACCGACCTGCTCTCTTCTTTCCTGTACAAATCTTGCTAATGTTTTCATATCAGAATTATACATTAAAATAAATAAAATACCACGAGTTTGTACATAAAATAAGCGGGTTTTAAACCTGTTTATTTTTCATATCTTTATATTTACTTTTACACCAAATTATTAATCTTGTGAGTAAAATTGTTAAAAAGATTAGGGTGTAATACGGCAGAACAAACAGTTGTATTCCTTCCGAAAAAAACGTAAATTTGATTAACTGTGAAAGAGCACATAATAAAAGTACTACAAACAATATAGTTGGCGCATATTTATTGTAAAAGAATTTGTCTAAGTATTTGCTCCAGTGATATTTCATCGCTTTGTAAGTCAAAACAACAGGCAATATTATGTAAAGAATAAAAAGGACTAATCCTAATAATAAAGCTAATATTACTATATAAACGCTACAATGTTCACTTAAACTTAGCAATCCACAATAAAACATTCCCACAGGCAATAGCCATACAAAAAATATAAATAATAAATACTTGATTAGTCCTTTTACATCCTTATTCATATTTTCATTTTACCACAATTTTTGCCGAATTTGAGATTTTAGATGTTTATATTATTCAAACCTTTTAGTTATAACAATTTACACTTTTTCATTATAAAAAGTATTATGTATGGTAAATAATATAACGGAGCAATAAAAAT
>QAMI01000033.1 GCA_003150395.1 Candidatus Gastranaerophilales bacterium
AAAGAAATTTGGTTTGAATACTGGCATTCGATATTAACTTTGGGCCAGATATATTACATGGTAAACAAATTTCAGTCAGAATTGGCTCTGACAGAGCAAATGGAAAGGGAAAACTACAGTTATTATTTTCTTGTAGAAAACGGCGAGAAAATCGGATACTTTGGCGTTGCGCCCGAGGATGGGCATTTCTTCCTTTCCAAGTTTTATATAAAGAAAGACTATCGCGGCAAGGGTTTTGGCAAATTTGCCTTTGAATACATTAAAAAACTTGCGCAAGAAAACGGTTTTTCAAAAATCAGACTTACTGTTAACAAACAAAACTTTAAAACCATATTGATTTATGAAAAGTGGGGTTTCAAGACTCATCATGCATTAGTAACACGTATTGGAAACGGTTATGAAATGGACGATTATTTGATGGAATACACATTATAAAGACGAGGTCAAAATTGAAAGTTGTTGCGATAAACGGTAGCCCGCGTAAGGGCGGAAATACAGAAATAATGCTTAACGCGGTTCTTGAACCTTTGAAATCGGCGGGTGTTGAGACAAAACTTATACAAATCGGCGGGAAGAATATTCATGGCTGCCGCGGCTGCTGGGCTTGCCAGAAATTATTAAACAGAAAATGTGCATTTTCAGACGATATTTTGAATGATATTTTGGAAGACTTATTTTCAGCAGACGCAATAATTTTTGGTACGCCGTCATATTTTTCAGACATGACGGCTGAAATGAAGGCTTTGATTGACCGTGCAGGCGTTGTTGCGCTTGCGAACGGCAAGCTTTTCCGTCACAAAGTTGGAGCGGCTGTGATTGCACAAAGACGCGGCGGGGCAACTTCAATTCAGGCAAGTTTGCACCATATGATGTTAATGTCTGAGATGATAATTCCGGGTTCGACATACTGGAATTTGGGCTTTGGCCGTGACAAAGGCGAAGTTGCAAACGATGAGGAAGCCATGGCAAATATGAAAAATCTTGGCGAAAACATTTTGATGTTAATCCAAAAGCTCGGGTAAAATTTGTATTTTTATCAGAACAAATCTGTAATTTTATTTATATGCTCTTTTTGTAATTCAAGAAGAGTAAGAAGTTTTTCGTATATTTCCAAACCGCCTTCATTGAACTTCATCCAGCCTTCAAGGATAGATTGAATATTATCAATAGTATAAATTTCATTTTGAATATAATCTAATTTTTCTTCGTACGTCATTTCTTCGCGCATGTAATCTCCTTAATAAAATTAAGCAATAAATAAATTATTATAAGTAATATTTTGCTAATATGGTAACAAAGTTATTTTTGTTTGTCAATATTGATGTTTAATCTATATAATATTTTTATGGGAATAAAGGAAGACATTAAAATCTTATTGGTTAAGGAAAATCTAAGTGTACCGGAACTTGCAAAAAGAGCTGGAGAATTTTCAGGCAAAAAGTACACTGCTGATGGAATTTATAAAAAGCTAAACAATCGAACCATGAAATATGAAGAAGCGCAATTTTTAGCCGATGTCCTTGGTTACAAATTGGAATTTGTCAAAAAATAATGTTCTTATCTGGAATTTATTAATTATGAGTATCAATGAAGATTTAAGAGTAATATTATTAAAGGAATGTTTGACGATTAAAGCATTAGCAGAAAAGGCAAACAAATCTTCTAATCGAAGATATACAGCTGACGGGATTTCTCAAAAACTTAACAAAGGTACAATGAAATATAACGAAGCGCAATTTTTAGCGGATGTCCTTGGCTACAAATTGGAATTTGTCAAAAAATAATTTTTATCATGTATTTTAGTTCATCAAATCTAAAATTTCTAAAGGCTTATGTACAATTATTCGTGCACCTTGCTTTTTTAAAAAATCTTCGTCTTTGTAACCCCATGTTACGCTGATACATTGCAAGCCGCTGTTGTGTGCAGTTTCTAAATCAACCTCAGAATCGCCAATGTAATATGTCAAACTTTTTTCGCAGCCCAGAAGTTCCATTGCCTTGAAAACACTATCCGGCGCAGGCTTTTTACGAACTCCGTGCTGTTCATCCTCGCCGATTGCAACTTCAACTCGTTCGCCAAAGTATTTCCGGCATAATTCCTTGACAGCCTTGTCAAATTTATTCGATACAACTCCGATTTTATAACCGCGTTTGTGCAAAGTCTCTAACATCTCTAAAATCCCGTCAAATGGTTTGGTTTGGTTATACATATTTTCTGCATAATGCTTTTTGAAACATTTTAATATGGCTTCAAACTCAGGATTTTCAGCGCCTTCAGGAACTGCCCGCTCTATTAAAAGCCTGACGCCGTTTCCGACAAAACTCTTTACCTCCTCAAGCGTGCGCGGCGAATAATCATATTTTGCAAGCGCAAAATTTACGCTTTCCTTTAAATCCTCAAGCGTATACAAAAGTGTCCCGTCTAAATCAAATATTGCGCCTTTTTGCATTTTTCCCCTTTTCAATCAAAATTTGTTTAAATGGATTCCGTATCAAGATTGAAGTCTTCTGTATTGGCTTCCCGCAAAAATTCAATCCAGCTTTTGTAATACTCGGCTGTAGCATTTGCACAGCCTTCAAGAATTTCTTCGTAAGATTGCTCCATTACTATTAAAGATGTTAAATTTGCTTTACCGGTTTCGTAATCCTTTTTTGAAATTTTTATCATTTCATCAGAATCTTTCACGAGTTTTTCATTGTAAAAGTTCAGATTTTCTTTTGCCGTCAAAAATTGCTCGTAACTTCTGTAAAGGTCTTTCAAAGCTTTGTTTTCAACGGATTTGTAATTCAACTGAGCCTGTTCAACTTTGAGCTTAGCATTTTTAATTTCCGGCGAATAATTGTAAAAAAGCGGAAGATTAACAAGATTTACGCCCGCATAAGCACCTGCACGGAAAGTTCCATCATCAGAAAGCGAGGTTGTCTGATATGCATAGCCGCCGTTTAATTCCAAATCGGGAATTCGTTGTCTGACAACTACCGAAAGATTTTTTTGAGCCACATCCACCTGTTGTTTTGCAATCTTTAAATCAGCACGCTGTTTCAGGGCGTTTTCTGCAATCGAATTAAAATCAGGAATTTTTGAATTGGATTTAGGTGTCATCATAGCCAGAAAATCGTCTGCATCAGGGAAAAAATCATCAATGCTGTCATAATTTTCCAATTTGTTGTTGATAACTTTATTAAATTCAATTGCTTTTGCTTTTACAGTCATTGCAGCTGTATTTACACGCGTAAACATCTGATTCAACGTAATTCTCGCCTGAATAAGGTCGATTTCCGGAAGTTCACCTGCTTTAACTTTTTTGTCTGCAATTTCTACAAGTTCTTCCAGAAGTCTTTGCTGTGTACGAATGTTGTTGAGAACGGTTTTTGCCGCAACAAGGTTTATGTAAGCTTCACGAACATCCATTCGCAAGTCAAATTCGTTATATTCCTGGTTATTTTCAACAAGTTTCAGATTACTTTTGGCAAGATTTTTTCTTGCTCCGCGTTTGCCGAGTTCTATAAGCTCTGTTGCGCCGATTTGCTGCGGGTTTCCTTTGCCTGCACGTCCAAAATAATAAAACAGATTTATTTCCGGATTTTGAAGTTTGTTTGCGGTTTTAATGTCATTTTTTGCAATGTCAATATTCATTCTTGATGACAAAATATCAAGATTGTTTTCTTTGGCGATTTCGATTGCCTGCTTGATATCAACCTTTTTAATATCTTCAATCGCAAAGGAGTTTTGCGCGCTGAAAAGTAATGCTAATATAACTAAAACTGCTTTTTTCAAGTGAAAATCCTCATTATAAGATTTGCAAAAACATTATATCCGAAAAATGGAAAATGTAAAAATTTATAGATTCTCTTGGCTGCTAATTGCGATTTTATTTATTTGATGTAATATAAAGCTATGATTAAAACGATTTCAAAAATATTTTTAACACTTATGTTATTAACTTCCGCTGTATTTGCGGGTGAAGAGGTCACACAGGTTCGCGCAAGCCACATTTTGGTAAAAACTGCGAATGAGGCAATGCAGATTAAGAAAGAAATCGATAATGGGGGCGATTTTGAATATTACGCACGGCTTTATTCAATATGTCCTTCTGGTCAGCGCGGCGGGGATTTGGGTTATTTTGGCCGCGGCCAAATGGTGCCCGAATTTGAAAACAAAGCCTTTTCACTTCCCGTAGGCGAGGTTTCAAACCCTGTATTCTCACCGTTTGGCTGGCATCTAATAAAAGTTACCGACCGGCGGCGCACATAGGCACACGAAGGCACACGAAGTGTGCTTTTACATATTGGGTCTGTCATACTAGTAGCGCTTGTGAAAAAATTAGGTGTGGTGGCGTCGGTATTAATATTAGTCGCTTGTAAGAAGATATGTCTTTTGACGAGTGTTTACTGGCGTCACTGTTTGCAGACGAAGTGTGCTCTTACGTATTGGGTCTGTCATACTGGTAGCGCTTGTGAAAGAATTAGGTGTTGTAGTTTCGGTATTAGGATTAGGCGCTTGGAACGGGCAATGTAATCTCTCCCCACCCCTTGCGGGAGGGGAAGATTTTCGACGTGAGGCACCAGCCGAACGTCTGAAAATCAGGGGCGGGGTTATACAACAAAGTCGCTAATCTCCTTTATTTTTCTTATTGAACGAATTATTTTAACCGATTACAGGTGCAACAAAGGTTCTTGCTGCAAGTTCTTTATCTAGCATTAATAAGGCTTTTGCGTCGTCTTTGATGAGTTTCAATGTTGCAAGAACGCCGCCGACATTTGATTCTTCTTCAACCTGTTCTTTCAAATACCAGTCAAGGAATGAAAGTGCTGCACGGTCTTTAACTTCTTCTGCAACATCCATCAGTGCATTAATTTTGGAAGTTACAAATTCTTCGTGTTTCAAAACTTCTTCAAACACATGAAGCGGTGAATTCCATTCAACCTGCGGTTTGTCAATTGCTTCAAGCTCAACTTTTCCGCCGCGTTCGTGAACATAATTAAACATACCCATTGCATGAGCATGTTCCTCTTGAACTTGAACGCTCATCCAGTTTACAAAGCCTTTGAGGTTCAATCTTTCGAAATAAGCCTGCATTGAAAGGTATAAATATTCTGAATAAAGTTCTTTGTTAATTTGCTCGTTAAATGCTTTTTCTAATTTTTCTGAAATCATTTTTTTACTCCTTTTCTTCTTACCTGATTTAATTTTAACACCAAAATTTCGAAAAGATGTTAATATTTAATTAAATTATCTTAACCTTGCGGGGGAATGAAAAATTTTGCGGAGTTTTTTATAAAAAACTTATGGTTATGAATTTTGAACAAGAAGAATTTACTCCGGTAGAGAAGCTTTTGATTGCAGAGAGCGGCAGTGCAAAACTTCATTATGATAAATGGACAGAACAGCATTATTTCCAGGCTGTAGGTGAAGGCTGGCGCAAAAAATGGATTGCTGGCGTTCATCCCTCAACGCTTTTGACGCGAACTTTAAAACGCACAGTGGATTCAATTGTTTCACTTTGCGAATGCCAGGAATTTTTTCACGATTTTCCTAAACATATTGAAAGCCCGAATTATGGCGACAACTGGGGGCGTCTGGCAAATTATATTGAAATAAATAACAGAGCCATAGCACGAATGAATAATGAGCACTGCTGCTGCGGGATTATCAGCGCGATGAAAATGCTGCCCGCAATTCCGCCGTCTGCAAAAAGCTGGGCAAACTGCGTTATCTTATCGCAAATCTGGCCGAATATTTTCGGAGATGGTTATAACAAAGGTTTGGAAGAAAATTCCATTTACGGAGTTCGTTTGAACGCTGGTTACAGTAACAATATTATTGATTTTTCAATTTATGACAAGGTAAAACCAGAGGAACAATGGAAAGCTTTTAATGATTTGGCGCATTTCAGAGGCTTGAAAACAGGTTTTCGCGTTGTGATTTCTGCTGACCAGATGAAGATTGCGCATAATGACAGTAATGACGAAGGTTTCAATTGGTGCAATCCCGAACATCAGGAACTTTGGATTAATGAGTGTGTCAAACTTTGCAAACTCGGCTTTGAAGCAATTTTTATTGATTCGGCAAAACATATCGGTGGTTATGATTGTGAAAATTACACTGGCGTCGGCGATTTGCCCGAATACGGTCAAATGCAGTATATTTTGAACGAAATCCGCTCACGCTCGGGCATGACAACGCTTAGTTTTGTCGGTGAAAAAAGTTCGGGTGACTTTGACCGTTATAAAAATCTCGGATTGACTGCGGGTACTGCATTTATAAATCCTGACAACTATTTTGCGGTGAAGGATTGGTCGGAAAAACTTAAATACAGCCGTGAATACGCGCCTGGTGTTGAGGTTTCAAATGACAATACCGAAGGCGGAACGCCTTATGAAGTCAGATTAGAAAGAATTCGCAATTCGCTTTTCGGATTTGAATTTGCCAGTGACAAACTTCCGAGTTTTATGCAGATGGAAGATTTATTCCCGCTCAGATACGATACAAACACACATTTGCTGATGATGACAAATCCGTCTTACTCAACTGACGGCTCTGCGGAAAGTCATTGGTATAATCTTTTCACTCATGCGGATGGCATTGAATATAACAGAAAAGCAGGCGAATTATTCGCCTATGCGTTAGATAAATAATTTTGAAAAGTCTTTTATGGTCAAAACTCATAAAAATAAAAAAGAAAGGAAACGAATATGACATTTAATCCATTAAAAGAAAAAGGAATTTCACTCGATAAACAGCTCAGAAGCTGGTACGATATCGTGAAAAGACCGTTTGACAAACATAAAGTTGATTGTTATACAAGAACAAGACAAATTTTAATGAACGGTATTGAAGTTGAAGCATGGAATTTCAAACATGCGTTTGCAAGATTCTGTCCTGACCCTGAAGTTTGTAAAATTATAGCAGAATCTCGCAGAATTGAAGATATGCAGCAAACAACCGTAAACTGGATGACGCCTGCTGAACAATCTGTTCTTGAAACAACTTTAGGTTATGAGCAGGTTGCGGTTGATCTTACTGCCTGGCTTGCACAAAATGAACCTGACGATTATGTTAAAGAAACTTTTAACTTCGGATTGTTAGAAGACTTTGACCACCTTTACAGATACAGTCAATGGGCATATATGATGCACGGGATTGACCCTAACGATATAATTCAAGAGCAAACAGATGTTCTTGTCAGCCGTCCGACTCAAAACCATCACAACGACAACAAAATGAGATTGCGCAATCATTATGACAAAGAAACTGCCGACCCGCAAACAAAAGTTAATATTTTAACTCTTGTTGCAGGAGAGCAGCAAACTCATAACTTCTACGCCGAACATGGAATGATGTATGGTAATGATGATTTACGCCGAACTTTTGGGGAAATATGTGACGTTGAAGAAGAACATGTTTCAATGTATGAATCTTTGATTGACCCCACTGAAACAATGTATGAAAAACTTCTCTTACACGAATTTACTGAAGTTTGTACATATTTTAACTGCTATAAAGATGAGCAGGATGCCCAGTTGAAACTTATTTGGGAAGAATTTCTTGCCTTTGAACTTGAACACTTGCGTATAGCTGCCGACTTGATTAAAAAGCATGAAAAACGCGATCCTGAAGAAATTATTGGTGACAAAGTCGTTCTTCCGTGCCACTTTGAAAGCCAGAAAGAGTATGTTGCTGACGTACTTTTAAACGAAGCTGACAAACGTCTTGACGGAACTGAAAGAAAAGGTTACACAACCATTGATGAACTACCGGACGACTGGGCAAGCTATGAAGTTCAAGAAATTGTCGGTGAAGAAGGTGCTCCTACCGAAACAACAATTCAACTTATGATAGCTTCTGCCGGACGTGATATTACATGCGCCGCCGACAAACTTGCAAAAAAAGCACCTGATATTGTTGAAAAAGGGCTTGAAGAAAACGCTCAGGCGCCTGACACTGTATCAGTTGACGATTACCAAAACATGCAGGATGTGGAGATGATAGAGTTTTAGCAGCTATCATCAAATTTGAAGTGAATAGGTGAATAAGTAAATAAGCGAATAAGTTCGTTTCATAATTGCTATAATTGTGGCATTTTACCGGTATTCATCTTGTAAAGAACTTATTCACCAACCAAACAGAAAAAGGAGACCCAATGAATAAAACATTAAAAATTATTGCAGGAATAATTCTTGCAGGCGCGGCAAGCGCAAGCATAGCCGCAATGATTATGAAGAAAAACGGCACGCTTGACAAATTTATCGAAAATTTCAAGAATAAAAACAAAGGCGGCTCATGTGAATTTGATACGGATGAAATTCTTGAAAGCAGTATTTGTATGATTTGCGAAAACTCTGACGATGATAAAAAGCCTTCAAAATCTTTTTCCGACGGACAAAATGATAAAAAATCTTATGATATGAATGACTTAAAACCGCAGCCAAACGGAAAACATTAGTTTTTTAGCCCTGATAATTCAGGGCTTTTTTGTTGTATTTTTTTTTTAATTTGTTATAATAAAAAAGTTAAAGAAGTAATTTTAAAAGGAGCTAATGTATGAAAAAGCAGACTATGATTGAGTTTTCGGGGGGGGGGGGCAGCTGCAAATAGTGCTCCTGTAAGCAATCAGCCTCAAATCTTTTTTCTTATTGACCAATATATTAATAAAATATATAATATAAATACCAAACTTGAGGTCAATATGAAAAAAGCATTTACATTATCAGAAGTCCTTATTACTCTAGGGGTAATCGGGATTGTCGCTGCAATGACTCTGCCAGCAGTAATTAACAACAGCCGTAATAAACAGCTTGAAGCCGGCTTAAAACGGAGTTATTCGGTTTTGGGGCAGGCGTTGAATATGTATCAGGCCGAAACTGGCGAAAG
>QAMI01000042.1 GCA_003150395.1 Candidatus Gastranaerophilales bacterium
AGACATAACCGAAGAACAAAACGAAGCGGCTATCACCAAAGCCGAAGTCGAATATGAGCAAGCCCTTCGGGACATAGAAGCCAAAGACAAGCAATACGATAATCAGCTAAAACTACTCGATAGTGAGCACAATGCCCTCCAAACCGAATATGACAGCGTCAAAGGTGTAATCGAAAAAAACATAGAACGTACTCTTAAGATTTATTCGTAAGTCTAAGCTACACTTTTTATTTACTAAAATTCCTTAATATACTTGCGTTATCTTTCTAAAAGATTTAGAATGTAGCAAGAGGTTTACTTTGAATAGAAGAAAATTTTCCAAAATATTTTCAATACTTCTGCTGCTAACGATTGTTATTACTGCATATTTCTATACAGACTGGTATGTAACGCAGTTAAACAAAGTTCGCGGCATGTATTATGTTTGGCGCGGCGATAGAGCTCTTAGAAAATATAAATTCCAGAAGGCTATTGAATTATACCAACAAGGGCTTGTTCTTTTTCCGGGGCATTACACTGCCTGGTTTAACCTGGGAAATATTTATGTTTTATATGAAGATTACTTTTCCGCAATTGATGCTTATGAAAATGCAATTTCATATAATCCGAATTATGTCATTGCAAGAATGAATTACGGAATAGTTTCAGCAGAACAACTTGGCGATTTTGACGGCGCAATTGACCAGTACAAAACTATTCTGGACATTAGGAACAAACCTGTTTATATTCCTTTTGTATTTAATAATTTAAAGAGCTACAAAACAAATATCGGACTTGCTTATTACAATATGGGCATCGCATACAGGCAAAAGGCGGTATATCAAGATGTCCGTCGTATGCATACAAATGAATACCTTATAAAATCAATTGCGGCATACAAAGAAGCCGTTGAAATTCTTAAAAACAGTTACGATGCTTATTATAATTTAGGTTTAGCATATCATCTTTATGGGGATACGAATAATGCCGGGCTTGCATACTGCAAGGCTATAGAAATGGGTCCGCTTAATTACGAGGCACATTATAATCTTGCAATTCTTTTAAGAAATTTGAAATATTATAAAGAATCCATTGCAGAAATGCAGAAAGCAACATTGCTTCTAACAGAAAAAGAAGGCCGTTCAAACAGGCAAAGATATGTTTTTGATGTATTAAATGATATTTCCCGCCGTTATATGGAAACAAAGGATCATATGAATTATATGGTTGAAAGAAATCTTTCAGATACTAAGACTGTTTCCGAAATCGCAGCTGATTCTGTTACGTATGTTAATGGAAACCTTGTTTTGTCTGATGATTTTGATAAAGCAATGGTTGAAAATTTCAGAACTTGCGCTGCTCACGATATTTTCACAGAAGAAATTCATAATGAAAACAAAGATGTTTTGTACAACGAAGACTTTAACCCTTAATTGCACCGTCGTTTTCCCCTGAAATAAAATATTTTTGCATGCACAGGAAAAATATGATAATCGGAATTGTGGCAAGAATTGAGCCTGCTGCTATGAAACGCCAGTTTGAAGAAAACATTCCCTGCAAATTGTTTACCCCAACAGGAAGAGTGTACATTGCTTCTTTAGTCAAAACAATGCTTGGCCATAAAAACTCCCCCCAGCTTCCTATGAAGGTGAAGATTGCAAGGACTGCAAGCGAAGGCTTAACCATTGGAAGAAGAACTTTTGTAAAAATTTGAAAAACATTGCAGCCGTCAACAATTGCAGCTTCCTCCATTTCTTTTGGAACTCCAAGAAACGCCTGACGCATAAGAAAAATACCGAAAGCGCTTACCGCAAAAGGCATTATAAGTCCGATAAACCCCGCAAAATTGTTCACGCTGTCAACCAGATGAAGTTTTAAGGTAATCAGATAAACAGGCAGCATTATAGCCTGAAATGGTATCATAATTGTTGCTAAAATTGCAAAAAAAGTTATTTTTTTCCCGTGAAATTCCATTCTTGCAAGCGGATAACCTGCCATCGCAGAAAGAATTAAATTTAAAAGAACCGTCCCTCCCGCTACAATCATAGAGTTTATAAAATATCCGATAAAATCTACCTTTTGCCAAACTCCCCTGTAATTTGCCCAGGTAAAATCATTCGGAACTATTGTTGGCGGATATGCAAAAATATTTTCGCTGTTTCCCTTCAAAGATGTTGAAATCAGCCATATAAAAGGAAATATTGACAAAAGCGACACAAATATTAAAACCGCATGTATGGGCAAATTTTTTAAGAATTTTTTTATCATATTTGATACTTATTCCTTTCGAAAAACAGAATGTTCACGAGCGAAAGCGCCAGAACAATAATCAAAAGCACAACTGCCATTGCAGAGGCAAAGCCCAAATCAAGATTTTCAAATGCTCTTTCATATATATAATAAACAATCGTCTTGCTGGAATTAAGCGGTCCGCCTTTTGTCATAACGTAAATTTCAGCGAAAACCTTCATTGCCGAAATTGCACTGATTGTCGTAACAAGTGCAATTGTCGGCATAATATGTGGAATAGTGACAGTCAGGTGTTTTCTGAAAAATCCGGCTCCATCAATTTCACAGGCCTCATAAAGCTCTTTGGGTACACTCATTAATGCGGCCAGATAAATCATCATATAATACCCTATGCCTTTCCAAATCGTAACAATAATTACAGATAACAACGCCCAATGGGGGTCAGTCAGCCATCCGATACGCTCAAAACCCAAAGCCGTGACAATATAATTTAAAATTCCTTCATCTGCATAAAGCCACTTAAACGCAATTGCCGCAACAACAATTGAGACAATAACAGGAAGATAAATGAGTATTTTGTATAACGTAATTCCACGGATTTTCTGATTAAGCAGAATTGCCAGAAAAAGCGGAAAAATCGCAAGTATCGGAACCGCCACAAAAAGATATACAAAAGTATTCCACAAAACCTTGTAAAAAATCGGGCTTTTAAAAAGTTTTATATAATTATCGAATCCGGCGAACTGCGCCTGATAAATGCTGTTTGAGTAATCCTGAAAACTTAAGATAAAAGTCTGAAAAAACGGGATAAAAAAGAAAACAACAAGCACAACCGCAGCTGGTAGAAGAAATAAATAAGGTGAATATTTCCCATAATACTTAAACATAGCGTAATTATCCCACTATTTAAACTGTGAGTCAAGGGCAAATCTTCTATTCGCATTATTCACATTTATAAATAATCTTTAAAAGTTAAAAGTTTTTCAATATCGACGCCAAGAGCGTCTGCAAGCTCAAGAATTTTGCCCAAAGACATATTTTGCCTTCCGCATTCAATGCAGGCAACGTAATTTGGATTAACATCCAATACTTCAGCAAATTGTTCCTGTGTCAAGTCTTTTTTTATACGTTCGATTTTAACGTTTTTTCCAAATCTTTTTAATAAAGATGCCTTATTCATTATTTATCATTATACAAACCTTGACTTATTCCTAATAGTAATTTATAATATATATAAGTATAAGTTATAATATATAATTTTATACTTGGATATATTTTGATGATTTGCCTGACATAAAAACAACCTGCAAAATAAGATTTATGCACAATCTAATGGGCGGATTAGTAAGATGAGATAATTTATAAAGGTGAATAGCGTATGAAAACTTTGAGACACTTCTGCGGATTTTCTTTAGTCGAAATGATGATGTTACTATTGATAACTTCGTTAATGCTGGCTTCCGGCGTTGCAGTTATTTCAAAAAAACACGTAAAAGTACCGAAAATTGCTATGCATGGGGCTTATATGTGCTATTACAAAGACGGCCAGCTTCATGAAGAGCAATATGTAGGGACTGTAAAATCTCAGGGTCAAAATAAAAAGATCCTGGACAGAGATGTTACAGAATGTCGTTTTAAACCGCCGGGAAGGGTTTCATATTTGTATATTCAGGCAACTGCCGGAGGCGGTGGCGGTGGTGATTCAGGATATAAAGGCGGAAATTTACAAAAGTTTACCTCAGCAGTTGATAAAATCTCACCCTTTGGTATAAATCAAACAATATTGGATTTGAAAGGCTTTAATGAAGGCGAACTTGTCGCTAATGGCGGAACTATAGAAGCTTGGGCACATGGTGCTGATGAATCATATGGCGATGCTGGTGGCGGCGGAGATGTTTATTATATTGAACAAAATTGTGCTGGTTCTGGTACATGTATAGTACATCGTGAATGGGAATACACAGGTACTCAGGAACGTGATTGTTCTTGTGATACAGGTACAATCAACTCAACGAAAAAAAATTACGATTACACATATACTTGTGGTCAAAGTTCTTATAGTTCATCTACTTGTAATAGAAACAAGTATGAGCCCTATGGTGTATTTAATTTTAACTGTACGGGCTATGGTGACAAATACGAATATTGTTATAGCTATTCATCATGTGAAGATGGTTATACAAGACTTTCTGGTGCTAATAGAGAAACTGAATCTTGTACCTATGGCTCTTCAGGTTGTTCTAATTGTACTAATTGGAATAACTATAAACCATGTCCTACTAAAGATGATCCAGATAAAACATGCTATTCTTACCATTATGAGTGTTTATCTGCTTGGCGATACACAGGCCGCTTTGACTATGGCAGGAAGACCGTAACTGACAAAGACAATTGCACAAGCTGTACTTGGGATGAAACCTGCAGTGGTTCTTGCTATATTGAAACTGATATTCCAACCGGTGCTTCCTGTTCGCTTACTGGGAAAAAAGATTTAGTTGTCCAAACTGAAGATACATATGCTGCTGACTATGATTCAAAACCTCACTACGGTCAGCTAACGGATGATATAAATGCCTCAAATCCAGTTAATAGCAGCAGTAACAAAACAGATTATACAGGCAAAAGCGAAGATGATTTGATGAAAATCCGTGAAGTTTGGCGTCAACCTAAAAACGCTACATATTCATATACTTTATGTAACTATGGAAATCCTTCCTTGTTTACCGGAGGTGATGGTCTTGGTACTTTCGGATCCTCTGCTTTAGGATGGGACAACAATATTGCAAGCTGTTCAAGTGCTGATGTTTTAGAAGCCTTTGGAGAAGGTATTATCCCTCTTGGCGGCGGTGAAGTTTCCAGAAGCTATGGTCCTGTGAAACAGCCATCAACAGATTTTTACAACACAGAAATAAAATATAATATAATTGAAGAAATAGGTTTAGCAGCATTTTTTGGAACAGATAAAATCTGCACAAATGCCTATAATGGTACTTGTGAACCCAAAAAAACTGTTGATAATTCTTCTTCCTATAGAAATCCAATAACAGGTACAACCACAAACAATAAAAAACCCTTATATACGCAGTGCTATTTTGGAGGTACAAATGCTGGAACTACCTCCTCATCTTCAAGCAGCACAGGCTATACGCAAAATGGTTCCAGAGATACCTGTGCATCTGCAAGCAGTGGAAAAAGAGACTTTTCAAAATCATATACTGGTACTGTATATCCCGGATACACGATAAATACAAAATGCTACTGTAAACAGAAAAATCCTAAATCATCTGGCTCAGAATGTCTATATAGTTACGGCGACGTTACCGATGAAAATGTTTCCTGTTACTATAAAGCAAATGTAGTTGAAGGCGGTACTCCAGGCAAAGGTAAAAACTGTTCATTTTCTTCTGGTGCCGGAGTTGGTTTGACCTATAAAGGCCGTTCCGACATTATTCCTGGTATTAGAGGTTATGACAAGATTTGTATGAGTAAATACAGACCTTTGTATACAAAAAGTGACTGGGAAAATCAAGCAGCGCCCTGTTATGCACAAAATGGATCGGATTCTCAGGGTAGCGCCGAAGTAATGCTAAACGGACAATCCTGCACAATCCACTCAAATCCTCCGAAATTAGGCAAAGGCGCCCGTAGAAAAGGTTCTGTTGATCGAACAGCAATCCCAACTCCGGGTTCAGCTGAGCCAAATGGCAACGGAGCTGATGGCGACGGAGGTAATTCAACCTCAGTACCAGCTTGTGCGGCTGGCGGTCCGCATGTAGGCTATTGTGTCAAGGGTGTTGTTGATTATAAATACTCATACACTTACACATGGAATACTAATTATCTTCAGTATGGTGAAGGCGGAAAAGCCGGCGGATATAATGTTAAACTTATCCGTTCCGTAAAAGATGGTGAATTCCAAATTGAACTAGGTAAAGGCGGTGCTGGCGGTGCTGTTGGCTCTGGTGCGTCCGGTGAAAATGGCGGTGATACAATAATAAGCTTTATTCCGGAAGGAGGAACAGCCGGTGATCCCCTGCTTACTGTTTTAGGTGGAGCTGGTGGCCCTGGAGGCTTGGTTGGCAATACAGAACAACTCCCTAGATACCATCAGGACGGTACCTTTGTTGCAGGTATGAACGGTACTGCCGGAGAAAGTGCTAGTCTTTCAAATGTTAAATCTAACATTATGAACTTAGTTTTACCGGTTGCGGATGACAATATTCTTAACCAGTGGTTAATGGCATCAGGCGCAGGTGGTGATGGCGGCGGTTCTACTAACAATTGCTGGGCAAGCGAATGGCACCGTGAATTTGAAGGGGTCAATGTTGTCGGAGACTGGGGCCCAGCTGAAGAAGAAGATGTTGCCTGCCGCCATGGTGCAAATGAAAATAACTATTACTCTGCAACTCCGGCAGCTCAGGACGGCGTATCAGGTGTCGTGGTTATCAGCTGGTAAACTATTCAAAAATTTTAATACTTTTATATAATAAACTAATACGGGGGATTGATTTCAGTCCTCCTTTTCCTTGTCCTTTTCGTATAAAATGGGACTTATATACTAGTTAACACAAAACTAATAAATGGCTGTCATTCTGAGGCCTTGGCCGAAGAATCCCTTCAAACAACAAGTGAAAAGTGAAAAATCCGTCTCACTTAATGAAATTTCAACAAAATTATGTGTAAACTTACATAGAGTCCTTATAAAAATGTTCTTGAATTTTAGTTTTGTTCCTGTTAAAATTTATCCCATAGTACGGAATATAAAGAAGGGATATTTTATGACACAAAGAGTTTTACTATGTATAATGGACGGCTGGGGAATAAGTACTTCACATCCGGAATTTGATGCAACAAAGCTTGCTAATCCGGTTCATGTTAACGAACTTGAAAAAGAAGGAAAGTTTATAAAAATTCATGCTGATGGTGAATTTGTAGGGCTTCCGGCAGGCCAAATGGGCAACAGCGAAGTCGGTCACTTAAACCTTGGAGCAGGAAGAATTGTTTATCAGGAACTTTCTAAAATCAATAACGCAATCAAAAATGGTGACTTTTTCAAAAGAGAAGCTTTTCTTGCGGCAATTAAGCATGTAAAAGAAAATGATAGTGCACTCCATTTATATGGTTTGGCCTCAAATGGCGGGGTTCATTCTGCATTAGGTCATATCTTGGCTTTGATTAAACTTGCAGCTGAAAACGGATTGAAAAAGGTTTATGTTCACGCATTTCTTGACGGCCGTGACACGCCTCCGCAGAGCGCAATGACTTTCCTGCAGCCGATTGAAGATGAACTTAAAAAATACGGACTTCCGCCTATTGCAACTGTTTCCGGAAGATATTACGCAATGGACCGTGACAACCGCTGGGATAGAGTTGAAAAGGCTTATAATGCTTTGCTTTTAGGTGAAGGCGAGCACGCTTCATCAGCAGATGACGCAATCAAGCAGTCTTATGCTAAAGGAAATAATGATGAATTTGTTCTTCCTACCGTAATTGGCGGTGAAGAATCTCGAATTCATGATAATGACTCTGTTATTTTCTGGAACTTCCGTCCTGACAGAGCGCGTGAAATTACAAAAGCTGTTAATTTTGAAGAGTTTGACGGATTTGCACGCAAGGCTGTCAGAAAAAATATTTGTTATGTTTGCATGACCGAATACGATGAAACCTTTACATATCCTGTAGCTTTTGGAAAAGAGCGTATGAAAAATATTCTCGGCGATGTTCTTGAAGCCCATGGCATTAAACAATTCAGAACAGCAGAAACAGAAAAATATGCTCACGTAACCTTCTTCTTTAACGGCGGCGTTGAAGAGCCGCAGCCTAATGAAACACGAGTTCTGGTAGCTTCACCAAAAGTTGCAACTTACGATTTGCAGCCGGAAATGAGCGCAAAAGAAGTTTGTGAAAACGTTCTTAAAGCAGTTGAAAATCCTGAATACGGCTTTATTCTTGTTAACTTTGCAAATCCTGACATGGTAGGTCATACAGGTGTTTTGGAGGCTGCTGTGAAAGCTGATAAAACAGTTGACGAATGTGTCGGCAGAATTGCTGAGGCTTGTAAATCTAACGATGTAATAATGCTTTTGACCGCAGATCACGGAAATTCAGAAGTTATGGTAAATTACGAAACCGGAAAGCCAATGACAGCGCACACTACAAATGAAGTTCCTTTTGTATTAATAAATGCGCCGAAAAATATAGAACTTAAGGAAACCGGCGCGTTATGTAATGTTGCGCCTACAATCCTAGATTTGATGGGAATTGAAAAACCTGCTGAAATGGATTGTGAATCGCTTATTAAGTAGCGGTGAAATATGAAAAATATTATGAAAAAACTTTAAGCTTTTCCGTACATAAATGTAGTCGACTGCCTTCGGGACTTACCTCCAAGTTGGCGTGAAAAGGATAATTATGACAGATACTAAGACCTTTGATATTGATTTTTCATTTAAAAAGAATAATGTTGATGAATTGTTTTTTAACCTTTCAGAAAATCCTGAAGGTTTCAAAAATAAAGATTTTCGTTATACTTTGAGTCTTATTTACCAGACCGTTGAAGATGAATTCAAAGATGTTTTTTTATCTCCCTATACTCCGGCTAGAAATACAAATTTCTATCTGGTAAATGAAAATGGGAAACTGTCTTTCTTTGTCACTCCTACAAATAATTTTGAATATTATTTGAAATCAAAGGGGTCATTGTTTCGGTTCCGTTCACAGGTTTTGGGTGATGAAGTCGGATATCCGATGAGCTTGGATCTTGTCATGGATTATTTTGGCGGGTTCGGTGATGTTGTAGATTTGGAAGCAGTGACGCCAACTTTCATTTATATGAATAACCTGACGCACTTTGTTATGAAGCTGATTGAAAAACTCTACTTCATACCAACTATCAAAACCCGCGGCCAGATGTTTAAAATCGTATATGAACCGATAATTTCAAATCAGCAGCTTGCACGTATTATCAATACTTTTGAAGAGAATATTCCGGAAAATCTTTTTATAAAAGGTGAAAAACCAAAGGATTTTGTTAAAGAATTTATCTATAATTACATGAACTATGTAATTTATAAGTTTTTAGGGATAAAAGCCTATAAATTCAAGGATGTCAAATCCGGAACTTACATGATAAAAGACCTTGAGCAGCGATCCCAGATGAAGGGAATGGATATTGCCGAAAACTTCTCTCAGTGGTTTGACGAACTTTATCTTGGCAAGTATGACGTAATTCCGTTCTTCAAAATAGACAAACTTGAGGATGAAATCTTCAGGCTCAAAGTCTATATCAAAAACCGTAAAACAGATGAAAGTGTCTTAATAGATGATTTGTACACAAAAGATGAAATCTTTGGAGCAAGCGCGGCTGACATTTCGCGAATTGTTGAAAAACAGCTTAATTATGCAATTCGTTATATGCCGGAACTTGAAGACCTTTTTGAGGATGAAACGAAACTTGCTCTAGATTTGAATTTAAATGAAGTATACAAAATTATTACACAAACCGCGTATTATCTTCAAAAAGCGCAGATTGAAGTTATCCTGCCAAAAGAACTGGTAAACATAGTTGTGCCGCGAGCATCTATTAATGCCAAAGTTAAGGCTTCACGTTCAAAAGATTTAGCTGACATTTTTAACAATACTTCTTCTTCAAAAATGGCGCTTGATGATATCCTTGAATTCTCATACGAAATTGCAATCGGCAACGAAAAGATTTCTCTTGAAGAATTCAACAAACTGGTTGAAGGCAGTAACGGTCTGGTTAAATACAAAAATAAATATGTTCTTATTGACAAAGAAGAAAGCAAAAAAATATTTGAACAAATTGCAAAAGCAAATCTTAAATCACTTTCGAGAATGGAATTAATTCATGCCTCAATGTCAGGTCAGCTTGATCAATATGATTTTGATTATGACAGTGCTTTTGCAAAGATTATTCAAGACTTTACAAAACCTGTTGATGTCACTCCGCCGCAAGAACTTAAAGGCGAGCTGCGGCCTTATCAGATGACAGGTTTAAAATGGCTTTGGACAAATGTTTCAAAAGGTTTTGGCGTTTGTATGGCTGATGATATGGGCTTAGGTAAAACAATTCAGGTTATAAGCCTTATTTTAAAAATGAAAGAGGAAGGAACGCTTATAAAACCCGTTCTTGTAATCTGTCCGACAACTTTGATGGGCAACTGGATGAAGGAACTTCAAATGTTTGCTCCGGCGCTTGACGCTGTTGTCTACCACGGTGCAGAAAGAAAGCTTGACGTAAAGCATGATGTAATTCTTACAACTTACGCTATTATGCGAATAGATGTTGAGGAATTGAAAAAGCAGAACTGGGGTATGATAATAGTTGATGAAGCACAAAATATCAAAAACCCCGATACTGCACAAACTCTTGCCATAAAAATGCTTAAAGCAGACGTTAAGGTTGCAATGACCGGTACACCTGTTGAAAACAGGTTGACAGAGCTCTGGAGTATTTTTGATTTTATAAATCAGGGTTATCTTGGCAGTTTGCGTGATTTTCAAAAAAGTTATGCAATTCCGATTGAGCGGTTTAAAGAAAATTCCCGTGCTGCAAAGTTAAAAATGTCAATTTCACCTTTTGTCCTGCGCCGTCTGAAAACTGACAAGCACGTTATTACAGACTTGCCCGAAAAAATGGTGCTTAATGATTACTGCTATCTTTCTAAGTCTCAGGCTGTGCTTTACGAAAAAACTCTTAACGAAATGATGGAAAAAATCAGCGGCTTTACAGGAATTAACAGACGCGGAAATATATTCAAACTTATTACTGCTCTTAAACAAATTTGTAACCATCCTTATCAGTTCCTGAAAGGCGGCGAGATGGGAAAAGAGTTGTCCGGCAAAATGGATAAATGTATTTCTACAGTCCAGAGTATTCTTGATAATAATGAAAAAACGCTTATCTTTACCCAATATAAAGAAATGGGTGATATCTTATGCAAAGTTATTAATGAGGAATGCAATACAGAACCGTTGTTCTTCCATGGCTCTCTTTCCGTTCCTCAGCGTGAAACTTTAATTGACAGGTTCCAAAATGACGATGATGCAAAAGTCATGATACTTTCACTGAAAGCCGGCGGAACTGGTTTAAACCTTACAAGCGCAACAAACGTTATCCATTATGATTTGTGGTGGAATCCGGCAGTTGAAGACCAGGCTACTGACAGAACTTATCGCATAGGTCAGGACAAAAATGTTATGGTTCACCGTATGATTACGCTTGGAACTTTTGAAGAAAAAATCGATGAAATGTTAAAATCTAAAAAAGAACTTGCTGACCTTGCGGTTTACGAAGGCGAAAAGATTATAACAGAATTAAGCGATGAAGAAATTTATGAAATCTTTACACTCTCTGGTTAAAGGGTTGTTTTTTAATCTTATTTGTTCAAAAAATATAATATCTGAAATATGAACTAAGGAAAAGTATGAGAATTCAATATACCCCGCAGGTAACTTCAAATGTCCAATTTACAGGCAATTGGCTTGAAAAATTTGACAAAGCATTAGGAAAATTAATAGAACCAAAGCCAGTTTTTACCGATTCAAGTAAAGCTTTAGTCGATAAAGTTGAGGCTATTGCGAGAAAAAATTATAATCCTCTATCAGGTGAGCCTTTAAGATTAAGTGTAAAAAATGGGAATAAAGAATTTACTTTTCGTTTCAATAATTCTGCGTGGCATAGAATTTCTCTAACTAAAAAAGGAGAAGAGATTTCTGATTTTGAAATTCTTCATGTTAAGGGCGATAATTCTTATGATTTCTATTCAACGGGTGGATATCCGTCAAGAATTATTGATAAAAAATTTATTGACAAATATAACGGCATTCTGGAAGAGTGGCTGCCAAGACTTATCAAAAGATGTGAAAAGATTGAAAAAAGGAATTCTTCTATCTAATCCAAGGGTAATCATCGGGAATTTTCCAACCGTTTGCCTGAATTAATGCTGTACAACCATGCCGTGAGCCTTCATTTTCTGAATAACATTGTTGTTTGAGCTTTTCAATGGTTAGATTGCTAAATGTAGCTACAATAGATTGTGTTTCCGGAGAGTATGTGAATAGGAACTGGTTTTCACCTTCATAGTGCCCAAGCTTGCAAGTCTTGTAATTTAGACAGTAAAAAATATAAAGATTGCTTTTTCCGTTTGCAGGGTTGCTTCCGCTCATATAAGAATTGAATCCACTGCCGTCAATGAATGCAACTTTATAATAAGCGCTGTTTTTGTCAGCACCTTCTTCACTGATAGTTTTAATGTATTTTGTGATATTTCCCTTGTACCATTGTTCTATATATTCAGCGTTTGTGGCGTCCGACTTGTTTTCGTTGTCAATTATTATCTCACCGTGTTCGGCAATTGACATTCTTATTGCTTGGTTAATTACAGAATAGAATTTGGCAAGTTTAGTTTCAGCTGTTTTTCTTTTATATTTTGTAATAACAGTTGGCAAAGTCATTGCCGCGACTATTCCGATAATACCTAACGTTATTAGTACCTCTGACATAGTAAATGCCACTTTTTTATGCTTTATAAAATCTGCTCTTAACATAACTTTAGTTAACTCCTTATTTATACACATATATAACTATTCTTACACATATATTACCTTGAGTCAAGATGTACGTGTATATTTGATTATGGAGGTAAAATGTCTGTAAAAGAAGATGTAAAAATGCTTTTGGCTAAAGAGGCCTGGACTATGACTAAGCTGGCTTGCGAAATGACGCGCCTTTCTGGAAAGCCTTATTCTATGAAATCTATTTCTGATAAATTGGCAAGAAAGACGCTCAAATATGAAGAATTTGTTCTTATTTTACAAATACTTGGCTATAAACTAGATTATAAAAAGCTAAAATAAGCATCTTCACTCGTGTTTTACTATAAATAACACTGATAACTTGAAATTTAATTTTCTTTGTTTTATAATATCAATACACAGAGTACATTCAGACCATAAAGGTGGTGAAAAATAAAATGGCAGAAGTAAAAGTTGGCGAAAACGAATCAATTGAAAGCGCCCTTAGACGTTTCAAGAAAAAAATTCAAAAAGCCGGTATCCTTTCAGAAGTTAAAAAACGTGAAAGATATGAAAAACCTAGCGTAAAAAGAAAGCGCAAATCCGAAGCTGCTCGTAAACGCAAAGTTTAAGTTAGTAAATATTTTAAAGAAGCGGAAGTTTTTATAACTCCGCTTTTTTGGTGCAAAATTTTATTGATAATTAGCCGCTTTTGTTCTATTTTTAAGTTATGAAACACACATATAATGATGTTAAAAATCTTTTAACAAGCCAGGGAAAATTCTATATAAACTTAGGGTTGGAGCGTATTGAAAAAGTTCTCGGACTTTTGGGAAATCCGCAGGATAAATTAAAATATTTTCATGTTGCAGGAACAAATGGCAAAGGAAGTGTTTGTGCGATTTTGGATGCTATTTTAAGAGAAGCCGGCATGAAAACCGGGCTTTACACAAGCCCTCATTTATTTAAATATAATGAGCGTATAAAAATTAATGGGATTGATATTAGCGACGATGAGTTGGCAGAACTTGTTTTTAAAATTTGCCAAATTGCTGAAGACAACCAAATTCATCTTACTGAATTTGAAATTTTGACAGCTGTGATGTTCAAATATTTTGAAGAAAATAATGTTGACGTAGTTGTCTTGGAAACAGGTCTTGGCGGCAGGTTTGATGCTACAAATGTTATAAAAAACAATCTTTGCGCAATTATCACACATATTGACCTTGATCATACAGAGCGTCTTGGCAACACAAAAGATAAAATTGCCTTTGAAAAAGCCGGAATTATCAAGCCGGGCTGTCCTGTTGTGGCTTATGAAGGTTATGAAGCAATTCGAGACGCGGCTGATGAACATGATTCTCTTCTTATTATGATAACGCCGTTTGAAGATACTGAAAACCTTGCATTGAAAGGCCTTTACCAGCAGGAAAATCTTTCTCTGGCGCTTGCAGCAATAAGGCTTGTTTATCCGCAGATTTCAGCGCAAATAGTTTCACAAGCATTGAAAAAAGTTAAACATCCGGCTCGTTTTCAAGTTATAGAAGAAAAAAATCTTATAATTGACGGTGCTCATAATCCGAATGGGATAGCAGCCCTTCATGAAAGTTTGGATTTTTATTATCCAAACAAGCGTAGGCGGTTTGTTTTCGGCTGCTTAAGAAATAAGGATTATCCGAAAATGATGTCATTGCTTTTTGACCAATATGATGAAATTTATTTCTACCATTTTGATAATCCAAATTCATGCACAGTTGAGGAACTTCAAAAAGCTTGCAAATTTCCTTCAAAAGAATTCAAAGGCCTTAGTGAATTTAAATTCTGTCCGGAAACAATTACGATTATCTGCGGCTCTTTTTATATGCTTAGTGAAATACTTACTCCTGAGTGCTTTCTTTAACCATTTGAGCAATAAGACTGTTCAATTCTGCCGGTGAAAAGTCGTTGCAGGTATTCCAAATTGTAGTTGGTTTTGGCTCTTTTATTGATGGCGACGGGTAGTCGCTTTCACAAAAACCTTTAAGCATATTTGTTGAACCGTCAATACAAGGTTTAAAATGCGTACAGCAGCTGCAAATTCTGAGTATAAAGCCGTAATCGTCAAGCTTGGTTTTAAGCTCTTGTAATGCATCAATCATTCTAAGATGGCTTGCAGTTGTGAACTTTTTGTTTTTGTATATAAATCTTATTTTTGCAAGTCCGTTTTCAGAAATAAATTGCATTTTGCAATTAAGATTACTGTTGCGGCTGGTGGTTACAACTACATCAACATCAAATTTTTGCACGTTTTCCGGCAAATCTTCGCGTTTAAGAATTTTGTTGACTAATTTTCTTATTGGCGGGAAATTTTTTATGATATGTGCAAGCGAGTATATCGGATAAACAAGCAGCCTGCATATTTCAGCTTTATTAAGTTTTGATTCTACAAGGCTGAGTGCAAATCCCAAAATTAGCAAAATAAATGTGAATAATACAATCTTAAAATCCAGGAAGAAATATGAACTGTAAGAATGTTTTAGAATTATTGCGTATATGATTACCAAAGTCCAAAGGTTCGGGTAAATGAGTGATAAAACATGTTCAGAAAATACAATATTCTTCGTGAAAATTTGCGGAAAAGCTTTTCTAAATAGGTCAAGCCTTGCAGAAAAACGGGGCTTCCTAAATACATAATTTGTGCTGTCTACAACGGTCTGAATATTCGGGTTGTAGGTGCATTTAAATTTAATTTTCGATAAAAGAAGACTGTATTTAAGTTCTGAATTAATGTCTTTAAAATCAACATCGCCGATTTGAGTAACAATATCTTTTTTTATAATAAACACACCGCTGTCAGCCTGTGAGGCAAGTCCAAACAATGAGCGGGCGCGTCTTAAGAAGTTCATGTGATATTTTTGATATGCAGCTTTAATCTTGTCAACCGGGCCAAAATTTTCCATATCGATTATGGTTTCGCCGCTTATTACGCTGTTTTTAGTAAGCGCTGCATTTGCTGTTGACAGAAAGTCTGTAGCAATGCTTCGGTCTCCGTCAATGAAAACAAACGAATCAATATAATCGTCCTGTGCCAATTGTTCTAAGACAATTGAAACAGCCTGATCTTTTCCGACAGTGCCGACGTCGTTTATATTAATAACATTAATAAACGGGTCATTTTTGAAAAGCAGCTGGGTTCCATCTGAACAGTTGTCAAGTATTAAAAATACTTTGAAATTTCCAATTGGATAATCCTGAGATTTTAATTCTTCAATAAGATTTTCCAGGTTTTCGCCGTTGTTGTGCGAATAAATTACAACAGCCAAATTGTCTTTATCTTCATATTGAGAATATTTTTTTTCAATCCTGAATTTTTTATCATTAAGGTTTCTAATAGCAAGCGCCAGAAAATAAATTGTGTAAAGTACAACGTAAATGTATAAAATATCTAAAATTAATTCCATAATATCCCTCTTTATTTATACTAATATTGTATGCAAAAGAGGGCGAAAATTCTATTTAATGTAAATAATTGTGACATTTGACATTAAAAAAGACCCGTTTGTAAAAGCGGGTCTTTTTATAGCTTATTTAATAATTAAACTAACTGCATAGTTTTTTCAGCATTTTTAGCTGCAATTTCAACAAGTTGTTTTGAAGTTGCAATCATTGCGATTTCAGAATTAAGCTTGTTAATGCAAGAGCCGCATCCGATAGCACAAGCGCCTGCCGCAAATGCAAAAGGTGCAGTTGTCGGATTAATGCCTGTAGCTGTCATAACAGGGATTTCAACATTTCTAACAAGTTCAATTGTGTTTGAAATAGTCAATTCAACTCTTTCCATCAAACCTCTTACGCCGTTAGCCTGTTCAGATTTTGAAAAATGTCCTTCTGTTTGAATAAGGTCAATTCCCATAGCTTCTAATTCTCTTGCAAGTGCAATCTGTTCGTTAATGTCAATTTCGCCAGGAATAGTTACACAGAAGAATACTTTTTCACCTTTAAGCAATGCTAATGTTTCTTTTGCAAGTTCCAAAACTTCATTTGCTGAGAATGTTTTTCCGGCTTTGTAAAGAACATCAAAGTTTCCGAGTTCAATAGCATCAGCGCCAAGTTCAACTGCTCTTGCGAGTTCTGAAGGAACAATAGAAGATACAAAAATAGGCATATCAGTCATTTCTCTGACAGATTTAATAATATTTTCATCTGCGCAAATATCAACAGCGCTTGCACCTGTCTGGTCTGCTGCCATTACGACTTTTTTAACGCTTTCCATGTTAAAGTTGTCGATTCCGGCAATAACTTTTACTGCTCTCTTTTCTTCCATGTGTCTTTTAAATAAGTCAATTCTTTTCATTTTATCTTCTCCTTAACTGTAAAATATTGATTTTAATCTTTCCTGAATTATACATTAAAATTTTAATAATTTCAATAACTAACCGAAATAAATCATTCTGATTGAATGAAAATAACTGAATTTCCGCAATAATAAAATCAAGAGGTGAAAATATGCTTAGGAAAATATTATTGTTGTGTATTTCTTTAATAATGAGTTTAGGAACTACTGATATTGTTTGCGCCAAAAATTATGAACCTGATGAACAGATAAATATAACGGTATATGAAAAAATTAATCCGGCAATTGTCTCAATTGACGCCCAAACTGTTGATGGCGTTTCTGCGGGGACTGGCTGTGTTGTAAGCACTGACGGGCTTATTCTTACCGGATCTCATGTTATTGACGGCTGTAAAAGTGTGGAAGTCACGATGCATAACGGTCAGGTTTACAAAGCTGAAGTTGTTTCAAAAATGGGTAAAAACAAAGATTTGGCGCTTTTAAAAATTAATCCTAAAATGCAGCTTCAAACCATTAAATTTGGTGATTCCCAGAATATTAAAGTAGGTCAGAAGGTGCTTGCAATTGGAAATCCTTTTGGTTTTTCAGGAACTCTTACTCAAGGAATTATCTCCAGAATTGACTATGCTAAGAATAAAATTCAGACAGATGCAGCTATTAATCCTGGCTGTTCGGGCGGGCCTTTGCTGAATTCTTCAGGTGAAGTTATTGGAATTAACCAGTCCATTTACAATCCGGATAATAATATTTCAAATATCGGCATAGGATTTGCCATTCCAATCAATGATGCAAAAAAATTCATTGAAACAGTTAAGGTTTCACAAAAGAAGTAACAATCCCGCAATGATTTTGTTTAAAATTTTAAAAACATTATAAAATCTTATTATTTCGTGATATTATAAAAAAGTAGGTTAGGAAATAAGGAGGATTTTATGACAGAGTATGTATTTCTTAATGGGGAATATGTAGATATAACAAAAGCTTCACTGCCGGTACGCACGCATGCTTTTTTATATGGAACAGCAGTTTTTGAAGGTATAAGAGCATACTGGAATGAGGATGAAAAACAGTTATACGCCTTCAGAGTTCCGGAACACTATGAGAGACTTTTGCGCAGTGCAAAAATTATGTATATGGAAAGTCCTTATACTGTTGAAGAATACTGCAAAATAACAAGAGACTTATTAGCTAAAAACAACTATAAAGAAGATGCCTATATGCGTCCAACTCTTTATAAGTCCGCCCAAAAGGTAGGTCCGGGTCTGTATGACAATCCTGATTCTTTCCTCATAATATCAAACAAAATGGGCGACTATATTGACACTTCAAAAGGCTTAAAAGTTTGTGTTTCAAGCTGGAGAAGAAACAGTGATAACGCAATTCCTCCGCGTGCCAAAGTTGCCGGCGGTTATGCAAATGCAGCTCTTATTAAAACAGATGCGCATTATGCAGGATTTGATGATGCAATTGTTCTTGATGAAGCAGGGCAGGTTACCGAGGGTTCTGCAATGAATCTTTTCCTTGTGCAAAACGGCAAACTTGTAACTACAATGAAAACAGATAATATTTTAATCGGTATTACAAGAAATACGATTATTGAACTTGCAAAAGACATTTTAGGCCTTGAAGTTGAAGAAAGAGCTATTGACAGAACAGAACTTTACATTTCAGATGAAGCCTTTTATTGCGGAACCGGCGCGCAGGTAAGTCCGATTGTAAACATTGACAATCGCATTCTTGGTGATGGAACTGTAGGGCCGGTAGCAAAAGAACTTCAAAAAATATACTTTGATGTTGTCAAAGGCAGAGTTCCAAAGTACAAAAAATGGTGTATGCCGGTTTACTAAGCAGGTTTTGCCCTCTCTGCGCGGGAGGGCAGACTTTTATAGGTTTTAACATGGCTAAATAATCTTAAATCAGGTTAAAAATTTATATATTACAAATTCGGACAGGGAATATGATTGAATTTTTGGGACTTTGTACTCAAAATTTAATAAAAAGTTTTAAGTATCTTTTGAGCGGTCAATTGAGGTTTTCAGAAGTAATTTCAAAGGCGGCGTCAATAAGTTATGATTCTCTTTCTATTTCGCTGATAATTGCATTTATTTCAGCTGCGGTAATTGCCATTCAGGTTTCTAAACAGTTTTTAATGACCGGAGCAGAAGCATATATTGGCGGAACTCTTGTTATTGTTTTAATTCGTGAAATTGCGCCGGGTTTTGTGGCGCTTGCAATAGGAGCAAGAGCAGGAACTGCAATTTCGGCCGAAATTGCAAACATGCAGGTTACAAGTCAGGTTGATGCAATGAAAACTTTAAAGGTTGACCCTGTCGGGTATTATTTTACACCAAGAATTATTGCCGCTGCAATAACTGTTCCAATGGTTGTACTGCTTGCAGAATTTGTCGGGACTATAGGCGGAATGTTTGTTGCACAGGCTACGATTAATCTACATCCGGCAAGATATATGTACTCTGTCTGGGCATGGCTAAGTACAAGAGATATTTATATCAGTCTTCTAAAAGCCGCAATTTTTGGCGGTTTAATTGCTCTTGTTTGTGCAACGCAAGGTTATGAAACTAAAGGCGGTGCAAAGGAAGTCGGTATTTCGACTACTCAGGCTGCTATTCTTTCAACAATTTACATGTTAATTGCAGATTTTTTGATTAATTTGGTATTTTATATAAAATAATTTTGGTTTTTTGATAAGCCGGCCGGCATGGAATATTCTAAACTTTAAACTTAAAAACAGACGGTTTCTAACGGAAAACCGTCTGTTTTACTATTGGTTTGTATATGTATTAGGAGGTAATACTTTTATTTTGTTTCAATAAAGTTCGTGTTCGGAATGTAGCTTCCGTTTCTTTCGTTAATGTCAATTTTGTTGATGATGTTTGCGCGTTTTTTACGGAAAAGCATGTCTACAAATGCTTCCAAACGAGTTATGAAGCCTGCTTCACCTGTTTGCTCGTCAATTGTTAAATGAAGAAGCGGTTTACCGAAATGTTTTGCACGGCGTTGAATTCTTTCAACCATAAGCGAATCTGGACCGCAGCCGAATGCCGTCAATGTAATAATTCCGTCTATACGGTTATCTTTTAAGTAATGTCCGGCAGTGCCTGTCATTTCGTATTCATTTGCCCAGTATCTGTGTTCACCGAGAGTGTTAATGCCTTCCTCCATCTGTTCATTTGAAAGCTGCAATGATGTAACAACTCGAACATCCATTTTTTCAAGCTTTTCAATAATTTTCATTGAGGTGCGTTCATCATAGATGTTATATCCATGTGATACCAGCGCAACTGATATCGGATATTCTTTGGTTTGATTTTCAATGAATATTTTGCCTTGAAGTGCATAATTCATTGCTTTTTTATAGCTCATTCCTGATTTTGTCATGATGAAGAAATTGTTATAACATCTCCAGCCTGCTTTAGATGCTCTTTTGATAATGTTTTCATCGGTAATATCAAAGTAGGCTGCAATTTCTTTTAGAAAATCATATAATCCTTGATTTTTTTCAGATTTATCCAGAGTTGCCTCAATCATTGTGAAATCTTTTTTTATAACATTTCTGACCAAATCAGGAAGTCCTCTGATTTTAGAACAGTTGTAAATTTTATGTGCAACTGACTGGATTGACGGAACAAATATTTTATCAACGCCTTTATCTAAAAGGTTTAAAATATGTCCGATGTAGACCTTTATCGGAAGACATGTTTCTGTGACAACAAGCGCAGAACCCTGTGACATAGTTTGTTTGGTTGTCATATCTGACAGAACTATTTTAATACCCAAATCTGTAAAAAATCCGAAGTAAAACGGATAATTATTGTAAAATGACATTGCGCGGGGTATTCCGATAATCTTTTCGTTTGTTTGTGTATTTTCCACGTTATTCTCCCAATTGGTTTTCTACTACCATAATAATACTTCAAATATTTTTAAATGGCTATAAAAAAATATAAAATTTAATAATTGTTTTCAATTCTTGCTTTTTCGTGTAAAATGAGGGTGAAAGGACTATTTCAATGCCGCATTTCTTTATAAATTCTACTTCTGTTCATGAAAATAAAATAATAATTTCTGACAAAGAAAATTTTACACATATCGCAAAATCTTTGCGAGCAAGGGCAAATGAAAAACTTCTTTTAATAGATGAAAATCAAATTCAATACGAAACAATTATTGAAAATATATCTTCAAAAGAAATATTATGTAAAGTTAAGAAGTCTTACAAGTCAAATTGCGACTTAAACTTCAACCTTTATCTTGCACAAAGTCCTCTAAGGAGTGATGCGCAGAGCTTTGTCGTAGAAAAAGCAACAGAACTTGGTGTGAGAGCGCTTATTCCTATTTTGACAGATAATTGTGCCTTAAATAAGCAGGTTATCGACAAAAAAATTGAGCGCTGGAACAGAATTATGTATGAAGCTTCAAAACAATGTGAGCGCGCAATCGTTCCTAAATGTGAACCTTCTGCTTCTTTTGAAAAACTCGTTAATTCGGGCCGATTTGATAAAATTATTGCATTTTGTGAGCGTTGTGCAAAAAAAACTTTGCGTGATTTTTTTGTTGACACACCAATAAAAGAAGATGAAAATGTTCTTGTTATAATCGGTCCCGAAGGCGGCTTTTCAGAGCGCGAATTTTGTTTCTTTAAAGACAGCAAAATCCCGATGCTGACTCTTGGTGATTTGATATTGAAAGCTGAAACCGCTGTTACTGTTGCATTAGGAAATATAATTTATGAATTTGAAAATTACAGAAAAAATTAATTCAGATGAAATTCTTCAAGAAATTCTAAATAATTTTGGAAATGAAATATACCTTGTAGGCGGTGCCGTACGGGATTTCTTAATGGGAAAATACACAAATGACAGGGATTTACTTGTTCTCGATGAAGATGCGCGTGAGTTTTCCCTCAAGATTTCTGAATATTTTAATGCAACCTTTGTTCCTCTTGATGAGGTAAATAAAATTTATAGGATTGTGCTTCCTGATAAGATTAATTATCTTGATATTACGAATCCTCTTGAAAATTCGCTTGAAAAAGACCTTAAACGCCGCGACCTGACAATAAATGCAATTGCAGTTAATATTAGAACGGCTGAAATCGTTGATGTCACAGACGGCTGTGTGGATTTGGAAAATAAAATCATCAAATTGATAAGTGAGAAAAATTTTTATGATGATCCTTTGCGTCTTTTACGCGTGTTTAGATTTCAGGCTCAAACAGGCTTTGATATTGACGCTGCGACCTTTTCTACTGTTGAAAAATTCCGTGATTTAATTACAAAGCCGGCTGTCGAGCGTATAAATTATGAAATTATGCATCTTTTTTCTGGAAAATTCTCTTCCGAAGCCTTGATAAAAATGGATGAGGCAGGCTTATTGGAAAAGATTTTTCCCATTATTAACGAACTCAAACAAGTTACGCCAAATTCACATCATCACTTGAGACTTTTTGAACACTGCCTTGAAACCTCAAGACGAATTGGCGAAATTTATGACACATCATCTAATGAGGTAAAAGAACATCTAGAGCGGATTGACTTTGGCGGCTATTCGCGGCTGGCACACCTGAAACTTGCAGGTTTTTTGCATGATATCGGGAAGTTTTCCACCTGGACAATAGAAGAAGATACCGGCCGGCACAGATTTATAAAGCATGATGATGTTGGAGCCAAAATGGTTTGCGGTATTTTGAAGAAACTTGCATTTTCAAATAAGCAAATAGAATATATTTCATCAATGATTAAAAACCATATTTATCCATCTTCTGTGATGTGTTCTCCTGTTATTAACGATAAAGTTATGATGAGGTATGTCCGCAAAATGGACACAAATTCAATTGATGCAATAATTCTTGCCCAGGCAGACCGTTTATCTGCACGCGGTCCAGCAGTAACAGATGAAATGGTTGAAAAAAATATTTCTTCATTAAACAGGCTTTTAAAGTTTTATCTTGACGTGAGAGATACGCTTGAGCCGCTTCCGAAACTTTTAGACGGAAATGATGTGATGAAAATTTTAGATATTAAACCGTCAAAAAAACTTGGTGAAATCATGACAGCGCTTCATGAAGCTCAAATTAATGGAGATGTTTTAACAGTTGAGCATGCCGTTGATTTCGTGAAAAGCCTTTCGTAGTATATATTTTTTATATAAATCACAGCAGATTAAGCGTATTTGTTACAATTATTTACAAAAAATTTTGAAAAGATTTTTTACATTTTTGACTTTTTTCTTACAATAAATCTAAATTTTTAGCATGTAAATTTCGAAATTTTGTTTAAAAAACTCTAATTTTAAAAAAATATACAAAAAATCCTCTTAACATCTCCTTAATATTATTGGAGATGTACGCAATTTTTTTTATGTCCAGCTTTTAATATCATTGTGCTGTTGTTATAATATGTGTGTGAAGATTTAAACCAGATAGTTTTATGATTAGTAAAATAAGTATAAGTAGTGTAAATAATCAAAATACCCCCAATTTTGAATTGAAAAACAAGGCAAAACGACCTTCTTTCAATGGAGGATTGGGCGATTTGCTTATATCTGGTGTTCAAAAGTGTGAACAACACCCTATGCTAAATGTGTCTGTATTAGATTTGGCAACTGCTATTGTTCCGCGTACAATTGTTGAAACTTATTCCGGTTCAAAAAAGAAAGACGAAAACGGAAATCCGATTCTTGACGAAACTGGTAAACAGAAACGTCAATTGAATATTTTTGGAGGTTTTGAAGCATTAAGGCGTGAAGGTTCCGGACTTGTCATTAACTGTCTGATTCCTAGTTTTGTTGTAATGGGTGCTGCGTCTCTTTTCCAGCGTCCGATTATGGGTAAATTCAATAAATCAAATCTTGTTAATACTTGGGCAAACGGTGAAGCTTACGATAAAATTGCAAAATTCTATAAGCCCGGTGAAGCGACTTTAGAAAGTTATAAGGATTTCTTTAAACGTTCAATTCTTTCACTTGAAGGTGTTGATGGTGAAGCTTATAACCCTAAAGATGTCAAAAAATTTGCTCAACTTTTGGCTGACAACCCGGATGAGTTGAAGAATATAACTGATATTGATACAATTTTGTCTAAAATAAGGCTTAAACCAAATGCAGAAGATGCTTTTGATAAACTTGCTAAAGCCGCATTTGATGGTCAATACAAACTCTCAAATGAAGCTTATAAAAAACTTGTTGATATCACTCATATTTCAGAAAATATAAGATTTGTCGGAGAAGAAAAATATCTTGGAAATAACCTTGCATCTTTCTGCGAGGATACACCAAAAGTCCTTTGTGGAGCTAAAAAAGAAGGTATTCAAACAGCGGATGAGCTTAGTAAATACTTTGCTAAAGCTAAGAAACTTGTAAACTGGAAAAGTATAGGCGGTCTTGGAATAATTATTCCGCTTGCGATTTCAGCTCAGCCGATTAACAGATGGATTACGCACAAAATGTCGGGAAGAAAAGGTGCTCCGATATATAATGATTATGCTGACAGAAAAGAAGACCGCGAATTAACGCCAAAAGAAAAGGCGCAGCTCTTAAAGCAAAAATTCATTTCTGTAAGCTCAATGCTTGGTGTTGCTGGACTTTCAATGTTCATGGACAAACCGAGCCTAAAATCACTTTTCCAATTCAAGGGTCTTTTCCCGACAATGGATCAGGCAAGAATTATCTCAACTGCAACCTTTGCAAGCCGTATGGCTGCGTCTGAAGATAAAAATGAACTAAGGGAAGCCACTATTCGTGATATTGCAACTTTCTCAAGTTTCTACTTCCTGGGCGACTATGCAGCAAAAGGTATTGCAACATTCTTTGAACACAAAGACAAAGACGTTAGACTTATTAACAGACTGAAAAAGTGTGATGACAATGCAAATGTTCTTCAAAAATTATGGAACTGGGCTAAACATACTTCTCTCAAATCCACAGACGAACTTGCAACTGCAAAAGATAAACGGTTAAGAACAATCTGCCAAATCGGCAACCTTGCATTCTCTCTCATTTCACTTGGTGTATTCATACCTCTGTACACAAGAACTCAAACACACAAAAAAGAAGCGCAGGAAAATCTTGCGAATTTAAAAAATGCAAAAACGAACGGCTCTACGTCCGGCGGCGCCGGTACGTCGGCTGCAAAATCCTCGTTTTCATCGACGTCGGATAATTTAGCAGCCGCAAAAACATCGTTCAAAGCATTTTTAAATTCGTAAGGAGTCAAAATCATGAATATTCAAAATATACCCCATCAAAAATTTAATATCGAAAACAAAAAGGAAAAAGAAAATATCCGATTTACAGGCGCATATGATGCCATAAGCCTTGCCCTGAGATTTCTGGATACAAACCAGGCTTGGGGGGCAAATGCAGTTGACTTAGGTTCAATGGTAATACCAAGAACAACAGTTGATTTTGTAAACCGAGGCCCTGCTGCAGGTACTGAAACTGCCCGCCGTGAAGCTTCCGGTACCATCAACCATTCCTTAATCGGTGTTTATGGTTCTGTTGCTGCCTTAGCATTTGCAATGGGATTAAATAAAAAATTTGGTATCAGGGCGGACAGAATTTTTGCTGATAATGAAATGTATGATATTGTCGGACAGGCTTTTCACAATAATATTCAGCAAAATAAAGAAAAACCACTTGATTTTACAATCAAAAATACCCTTAGAGATATTTATTCAAATCTAACCACAAATGTGGACGGTGAAGAAAAAACGCTTAATCCTTACCAAATTGACAAAATTGTTGAAAGGGCAAATAACGCACTTACAAATTCAGATATTGACGGTGACAAAATTACCAAAAATACAAAGCAATTCCTTGTGAATTACATAACTGAAGCAACAGGTTCTGAATCAGACTTCAAGCTTAAGGCTTTTGGCAAAGAAACAACTACAAATCTTTCAAATTTTGTTGAAAATACTTATAACATATTAAAAACAATGACAAAAAAGAAAGTTGTTGAAGAGTTTCATCGTGCAAAAAACTTTGCGGATAACAACTTCATAAAAGATATCAAGGTCTTAAACAACAGACGTACAGTTCTCGGTATGGCAATCGGCTCTGCTGTAGGTATGTCAATTCAGCCGTTGAATATCTATCTGACTAAAAAGAAGACCGGAAGTGA
>QAMI01000049.1:0-27817 GCA_003150395.1 Candidatus Gastranaerophilales bacterium
AAAATAAAATTAGTCTTGAGCGTGACCGGCTGTTCCAAGAACGTCAACCATTTTATGTTTAACCATTTCTTTAACAGCAGTTCTGCCAGGTCCCATGTATTCACGTGGGTCAAATTTTTCAGGGTGTTCAACAAAGAATTCTCTGATTGTTGAAGTCATTGCAAGTCTCAAGTCTGTATCGATATTGATTTTTGCAACACCGTGTTTAGAAGCGTAGTTAAGCATATCTTCCGGAACACCTTGAGCGTTAGGAAGCTGACCGCCAAATTTATTGCATTTAGCAACGAATTCAGCCGGAACTGATGATGAACCGTGAAGAACAAGCGGGAAATCATATCCAACCGCGGCATTAACTGCTTTTTTAATTTCAGCAAGTCTTTCGAAGTCAAGTTTAGCTTCGCCTGAGAATTTGTAAGCGCCATGAGAAGTTCCGATAGCAACAGCTAATGAGTCGCAGCCTGTTTCTTTAACAAATCTTGCAGCTTCTTCAGGGTCTGTGTAAGTTGAATCTTTTGCGTGAACTTTAACATCATCTTCAACTCCGGCAAGCTTTCCAAGCTCAGCTTCAACTGAAACTCCGCGCGGATGAGCATAATCAACTACCTGTTTAGTCAATTTGATATTTTCTTCAAGCGGGAATCTTGAACCGTCAATCATAACTGATGAAAAACCGCCATCGATACAAGCTTTGCAGATTTCGAAATCTGCACCGTGGTCTAAGTGCAATGCAATCGGTACAGTGGTTGTGGCAAGAGCAGCTTCAACAAGCTTGATTAAGTAAGTTTGGTTAGCATATTTTCTTGCACCTGCTGAAACCTGTAAAATAATAGGTGATTGAGTTTCTTCAGCAGCTTCGGCAATACCTTGTAAAATTTCCATGTTGTTAACGTTGTAGGCACCAATAGCATAACCGCCTGCGAGTGCCTTTTTGAACATTTCATTTGTTCCAACTAATTTTCTTTCGCTCATAAGAGTCTCCTTCTTTATGTAAACTTTTTACACACATGAAATTACAACAAAAATAACGCCGGCGCAAGTGTTAAGAAATATTAAATTCGTATATATTATTTTACAAACTGTCAAAACCATTATATAATGCGGAAGTCAATGGGATTAATGATGTGATACTTAAATACAGCTGGCAAAAATATTTTTTTGCGGTTTTGAGATAAACAATAATTTAGTAAATGGTTAAAAATGGAGTAAAGACATGGCAATTCAACAGGTAACTTCTGCAAATTTGGGTAAAAACTATAACATAAACTTTAACGGTCGAAACAATAAACAGCAAAAACAGCTGCACAATCAGGACAATTCTGGTATTACACCGAGCAAAATGTCAATACCTCTGGCAACAATTTTGGCTGCGATGCCTTTGAATGCGGAAACAGCAACAAAGCTTTATACAAAAGATTTTGACGCTCCGGAGCACAGAATAGAATATGTAGAAGACGCTCCTTCAACAGAAACGGTCAGCAGCAAATCACAAGGTGTTACAATAGAGACAAGAAAATTCAAATCGAAAACTCTTGGAGATTTGACAATTAGTCTGAAAAGTACAGACGGAAACAAGAATAATTTTGAAAGAGTTGAGATATCATATTTGAATGATAATATCATTTTTGGAGAACGTGTTAAGGTAAATCATACTGCAAAAATTAAAGGTTTATATACATATGATTATAATGTAATTTCCGATGATGGTACAAAGACCTCAAGATTCCCTGTCAAAGCAGTATGGGCAGATGATAACTTTACGGCTACCAATGATGAACGAATTATGAGTTACATAAAATCTTTGGTCAATGATCCGAGAAATAATGGCGCGCTTGAAGAAAAAACAATTAAAAGAATGATACGTCCGGCAACTGAGGGGGCATATCAGAATGTTCCGAACGGTGATATTTTGAAAAATGCAACACCAGTGACAAACATGGGTAAGCTTGTTTTGGAACAAGATATAAATGATAATAAAATAGGTAAATTCAAACTTCGTTTTTATTCTACAGATGATAATGACAATAATGCAGAGAGGGTAACATTCAAAAAAGAAAATTACCCGGAAGTCGAAATAGTATGTTGCTATACTCCGCTGCATACTTTTGCCAAGAAACTTGAAAATCCTACAGAATTTCGTTCAGGACTGATCAGCTTAATGGATGACAAGTATAAATCTTATTTTATTGAAAGTATTGCTTTAACAAAATATTTGTATGATATGGGCTTCGACAAGTTGTTTAGTCCAGACATTGAGTATGTATTTGTTGACACTGGCATTGTCGCTCCGATAGTGGATTAATTATAAATGTAAATAATTGTAAACATGTTAAAGCATGATGAAATCTGTTGTTTTGTCATGTTTTTACATGTTTAAGGTATTAAAACCGAGAGAGTATTATATGGATATTAATGTAAAAAGCACGTCACTTTATCAGCAAGAGGTTCAGACTCATAGTTCAACTGAGACTTCAGCTCCAAAAACTACTGGCGCAATTCCTATGAATAAGGCCCCAGAAACAGAGCAAGTAAAAAAAATATGTGAAAAATTAGGACTTACACAAGATCAGTTTCTCAACTTATGTAGTAAAATTCCAGGATTTGAACTCCTTTCTGAAAACGAACAGCTTAAGATTATAAATAACAATTTAGGTGATGCTGTCACAAATAAATCCCCGCAAAACGTAGCTTCTTCATCCAAGGAGCAATCGCAGCAGAACAGTGAAACAGAGCAAAAAATAGTTGATAACGGTGTATTTAATCATAAAGCGTATTCACAACTTCCGCTTGAAGATAAAATGAATATTTACGCCTCTGAACTTGCAAAAAACAAGTTTCTTTATAGCGCTGACGGCAATAAAAAAACACCGGAACAGTGGGAAGCATTAACCCCTGAACAGCAGAAAGCCCTGATTGATGCAGAAGTCAAAAATTTAAATAAATCCAATTCAAAAGAACTTTTTGGCGATAGTACAGACGATATTTCAAAATATTTTGACAGAAAAATGACACCGCTTCAGGCTGCAAATTTTTTGGGTGTCAATTACGAAAAATTCAGTAAAGATTTGTCTGATAAACAAGGATACGCTCTTGATACGCTTCATGACTATATTTTCAGCCAGGACGAAAGCACAAGGTCAAATGGTCAAAACCTTTATATAAAAGAAAATGCTTTTCTTTCAAAAGCTGTTGTTGCTGCTTGTGCAGAGAGTGACAAAGATAAAGGCGAATATATTACTGACGGTTCTGTTGAGTATAACCTTCCGGGAAGTGAAATTTCACAAAGACTGAAAGAACTTGGCAAAACTTCGGTAGAAGTTGAGCTGGAATATCTTAAAGGTAAAAAGAATTTAAACAATGAGGAAACTGCTCGACTTGTAGCATTAGAAAAGCATATAAAATGTTCTTCTTCAATAATTGAGCGTGCAAAAGAGCGTGCTCAAAAGCCAGCTGATTACGGTAAGATGGAAGCTTTACAGAAAACCGAGTATGGCGAATTGTTAAATTCAGCTCAGGGCACAGACGAAAAAGCAATGGTATTGAATGCTTACATTGCAAATTCGACAAAAAATATGTCACCTGATGAAAAAGCAAAATTTGTGGCAGAGTTAGCGGATGAATTACTTAATGATCCTGCAAATGTAGACTTAGTGCAGGTTTTGCATTATAAAAATGTGCATGAAGCAAGCGTACATGAAAAAAGAGCAATGGCATCAGCCACAGCTGGTGCTGCTGCAGAATTAAACGCAGTAAATATTGAAGTTTACGGTACAGATAAAACATCTTTAAACAATATTGCGCAAGCCCAGAATAAAATTGCTGAAACTGATGTAAAACGCGCTGAAGGTTTAAAGTTAAACACGATTAATAACGCAACAGAAGACCAGATGGTAGTCTTGCAGGAACCTTATTCCCGCGACAAATCAATCGATGTCCAGCGTGCAAACAAAAACCGTGTCTTTACTTTGGAAAACCCTGAAAACCAAAAGCTTGCAATCGAAAATATTAAAAAGAATTCTGACGAAACAATTGTTGCAGAAGCCGCAGCAGAAGCTGATAAATTACATAAAGATTATCAGGTCGAAGGTTTGCAAACATTGACAAAAGGGTCAAAGTTGGCAACAGAGGCTGCTAACAAAGCCGAAGTCGTGACTCGTATGGCAAAAGAAAACCAGACAGATGCTTTTAAAGTAATGAAAAGCAACATCGAAGAACTATATGACAATGACGAAGAAGCAATTGAGCAATTAAACACTTTGTCAGACCAGATTTCAAAATCTCACAAAGACAACCAGCTTGATATGCATAAAGAGATTATGCAGTCAAAATACAGCGCCGTTCAAGAACATGCAGCCGCAAATATAAAAGATTACGACCCGTCAGTCCAGTCAAAAGCAATCGACACTGTTTATGAAACCAAAAACGAAAAAGCAATTAAAGCTGTTGTTGACAACCTTGAGAAAATGCCGCCGGATGTTCAGAAAACCGAAGTAACAAGATTAATCGGCGAGCTGGCTCTTAATAATGCAATTTCAACGTCAGATTTAGATGCAAAGATTTTTGGCGGAAATTTGACCACTAGAGATCTGAGCAAATTGTCAGCTTCTCAAAGACGCGAATACTTTGTCAAAATGTTTGATGAAGCCTCTCCGGCCAAAAAGCTTGATATGCTTAGAAATATTGCCGCAAGTTCAATTGGTATTCATAAAAAAACAATATATACAATTATTGCACGATTTTCAGCGCCTCTCTTAAAAGCCATGGTTGAGGATGGAATGGGAAAAACCATGATTGAAGCCGGAATCCCGCTTGACGCAGTAAATAAAATTATTAATATTATGAAAACCTCAACCAGCAACAAAGTTATCCAACAAAGAAAAGAACTTGAAAAAGATTCTAGTTTTACAAAATACTTTGACAATCAGGATGACAAAATCAGAGTAACAGTTCCGCAGGATCTCAAAGGTGCATTTGCTGCTAATATTGATAGGAAAACTCTGGAAGAACTGAGAAAGAACAATGCTACAATGTTTATAAAATCATAGTTTTAATGTCCGAAATTTTATTAACAACAAGAAGAGAGTCTGTAAAAAGGCTCTCTTTTTATATAAAGCTTGATTTTAGAGTTTTTTTGTAGTTATATATTATTACAGCGAATTTTCGCGAGTCCAAAAGAAAGAAGACAATTTTACATTGCCGAAAAAAATTAAATTAGCTAAATATGCAGGATTTTGCTACGGGGTCAAACGTGCCGTTGAAACTGCTAAAAAGTTAAAAGCCGAAAATCCTGACAAAGAAGTTTTTGTTCTTGGCGAACTTATTCATAATGCTCATGTCATTAATGAACTTGAGAATTTGGGTATTAAAACCCTCTATGAAATTCCTCAAACCGGTGAAGGTATTTGTGTTATCAGAAGCCACGGTGAAAGTCCTGAAGTTATCGAAAAAATTAAACAAGCAGGCTTTACAATCGTTGATTTGACCTGCCCTGATGTTAAAAAAGTTCAGCAAAAAGCTGTTGAACTTGCAAAAGATGGTTATTTTGTCGTAATTGTCGGAAAATCAGAGCATCCCGAAGTCGTTGCAATTAAAGCAAATGCACTTTTGTGGAGTGAAAATGTTGCTGTTGCAGCCTCTGTCGAACAGTTAAAAGAATTTGAAACCAAAATTAAAGCGCATCGTCGCGTAGGTGTTGTTGTTCAAACAACTCAGAGACTCGAAACACTTAATTCCATTGTGAATTATCTGACTTCAATTACAAAAGAAATTCATATTGCAAATACTATCTGCCAAAGTACTTCAATGCGCCAGAATGAAGCAAAAGAGCTTGCAAAAGAGGCTGATTTGATGGTTGTTGTGGGTTCCAAAAAAAGCGCAAATACAACCCATCTTGCTGAAATTTTAAAAGGAATTACAAAAACAATTCATATCGAAAGCCCTGATGAATTGGATTTATACAGAGATTTAACCGAAAATGCAAGAAACATTTCGGTTACTGCGGGCGCCTCAACTCCGCAAAACTTAATTGAGGCTGTTGTCAAAAAATTTGAAAACTAAAAATTGAAAGGACATATCGAAAAATGACACAAACATTAGACAAAACAAACATGGATGAATTTGAAAGATTGTTAGAGGAATCTTTCTCAAAAAGCAACGCTGTTGCTGACATCGTAGAAGGAACAATTATTAAAAAAGAACAGGACGGCTATTTGGTAAGCGTTCGCGGCGCAAAAACAGAAGCTTTCCTTCCTTTAAAAGAAATTTCTTCAGCTGATGGCGCAGAAACTGTTGACATTGGCGACGTAAAAGAGTTTTACGTTCTAAAAGAAGAAAACGATGCGGAAGGAATGCTTTTATCACTTAAGCGTCTTGCATTTGCACAAGCTTGGGCGCAATTGAATGATGCAAAAATTCAAGGCGATACAATTTTAGCAAAAGTTGTTTCAATCGTTAAAGGCGGCGTTTTGGTTGACGTTGCAGACTTGAAAGGTTTCATCCCTTCTTCTCAATTGAGAACAGGAACTCCGTTTGATGGTTTAATCGATACTAAAATTGAAGTTAAAGTTCTTGAAGCTGATCCTAAGAAAAATAAACTTATTCTTTCTCAACGCCAGGCAGTTGCTGAACAGCGCGATCAGGTTGTTGATAACATTCTTTCAACTCTTGAAGAAGATATGGTTGTAAAAGGCGAAGTAGTTAGAATTGCAGACTTCGGCGCATTCGTTGACATCAACGGAATTGATGGTTTGCTTCCGATTTCAGAAATTTCTTGGTCAAGAATTAAGCACCCGTCAGATGTTATTTCTCTTGGTGAAACAATCGAAGTTAAAATCATTAAAATTGACAACGAATTGAAGAGAATATCACTTTCTTTAAAGAGAATGGGCGAAGATCCGTGGCAGCAGATTGAAGGCCAGTTTGAAGAAGGTCAGGTAATCACAGGAACTGTTAACAAAGTAACTGGTTTTGGTGCATTCATTAACATCTTCCCCGGCGTAGAAGCATTATTGCCGGTATCTGAAATGGCCGAAGAAAACGTAAATCCATTCAACAGATACAAAGTCGGTGACAGCGTAGAAGTTTTGATTAAGAAATTCACTCCGCAAGAACACAGAATTGCTCTTAGCGTAAAAGACATCAACAAAGACGCTGAATAGCTCTTTTAATTAATCAGAAAGCCTCTGCAACAATTGCAGAGGCTTTTTTTAGTTAAAGAATTTCTAAATTTACGGCAACAGCATTGCACCAGTAAACAGTTAGTTTAATCCGCAAGTTCTAGCTTGCAATGAATAATTTCTGCAATCAGTTTCATTTCCCGATATGTTATTGTTTCATTGCGGAGTTTATTTGAGAGGTTCGCAAGAGAATATGGTTTGTTAAGTCTTTTTGAAAGTTCTTCAGCAACAAATTTAAGACTTAATCCTTTTTGATAAAGTATTTCTTTAACCTCGGTGATTATTCTCATAAATTCATGATTGCATAGAGCGGATTATTTTCAATCAATATGTTTATTATGGTTGACATTATTAAATTAATATGTTTATAATAAACTAATTAATTTAATAATATAAAGAGGAGAATTATGAAAAAACAACATTCGTTTACTCTTGCTGAAGTTCTTATAACACTTGGAATTATTGGAATAGTTGCGGCTATGACATTGCCATCCGTCATCGATAAATCACAGAAGTTTATACTGAGACAGCAGTTTAAAAAAGCTTATTCAATATTATCGCAGGCTTTATTAAAGTCAGAAGCCGATTTAGGCTACAGTCCGCTTTGTTATTACAATGCAAAACAAAGTGTATCATCTTCTGATGGTTATCTTGGCGGTTCTATTAGTACAGAATGTTCAATATTGCGTGATGTTATGTTGAAAAATCTTAGTGTTATTCAAAAATGTGAGAACAATGCTTTTGTAAACCATTGTATCCCTGAATATATTGGGCTTGAAAAAGTTTATATGCAAAATGATCCAAATCTTAGCGAAGAAGAGGCTAATAATAAGATAAAATCTTATTCAGGCTGGAGTACTTCAAATATTTTGAATACGAATCCAGCTTATGTGTTGAAAGATGGGACTATTATCATAGCAAATTCTTCTACTGGTTTTCCTCGGAATTTTGCAGTTGATATTAACGGAAAAAAGGGGCCGAATAGGTGGGGATATGATTTATTTCCAATAATCCTTGTTGCAAATTCAAATACGAATTTAATACTTCAAGGTTATGGTGGGTATCCTGTTGAGAATGGTGGTATTTCAGCACCAGAGATGGTTAGACAAATGTACAAATGATGGAAAATCATATTTTAGCGCTCAGTTCCAATGAGTCTATGCGCTGAGCACCTCACCCGAATTTCTAACTTTCGCAGCGTAAAACGCGCGTGCTCAAGTTGAAATTCTGCCCTCTCCTGATTCAGGAGAGGGCTTGACGCGATAGCCGTTGGATTTTGCAAACATCACCAGAAATCGTCGACCGTACCAAGCGCCTCCGTCCTAATTCTTCACTTGCCTTGCCCTAATTCTTACAAAAGCGCTACCTGTATGACAGCTCCAATATGTAGGAGCACACTTCGTGTGCTATTCGCCGAAGTAGTTTTTGAGGCCGACGGTGAGATGCTTGTTTTTGCAAAGCTTTTTAAGCTTTGCTATTGCGCGGTTTTCAATCTGGCGGATGCGCTCTCTTGAAACCCCGTATTGTGAGCCGATTTCATCAAGCGTTTTCTTTGCTCCGCTGTTATCAAGTCCATAGCGTAAAATCAATACATCGCGTTCCTTTGGGCTAAGTTGGTTAAGCATTTTTCTAATGTCTTCAAAAAGGTTTTCCTGCGAAACGCGGCTGTCAGGAGTAATAGTTGAATCGTCAACGATGAAATCCGCAATTTTAGAACTGTCTTCGGAACTGCTTGCAGGAGTTTCCATGCTTATTGTGCTTTGAGCGGACTTGATAATGGAGGTAAGCTTGTTTACTGAAACCCCGAGACGATAAGCTATTTCCTGCTTTGTAGGCGTGTGACCAAGTTCTGTTGTTAAATCAATAGTTGCACGGCGAATTTTCCCAAGAGACTCAATCATGTGTATCGGAAGTCTAATAATACGGGCTTTGTCAGCAATTGCGCGGGTAATTGACTGCTGAATCCACCAGGTTGCGTAGGTAGAAAACTTGTAACCCTTTGTGTAATCAAATCTTCCGGCAGCTTTCATAAGACCAAGGTTTCCTTCCTGAATTAAATCAAGAAATGAAAGCCCGCGTCCGATATATTTTTTTGCAATGCTTACGACCAGACGCAAGTTTGCGTTTACAAGAAGATTTTTTGAAAACTCATCCTGTGTTTCATAAATCTTTTTGGCAAGTTCAAGCTCCTGCTCTCCTGAAAGAAGAGGAATTTTGCCGATTTGCTGTAAATAAATTTTTACACTGTCATCAGAGTTTACGGATGCCAAGCTTTCCTGAACTTTAGGATCTTCTACGGAGTGAATAATTTCATCATCTTCATCCATAGGTTCAAGTTCATGAAAGTTAACATTTTCATCAGAAATGTCTTCTGATATCAGTCCAAGTTTTTCTATTTCTTTTTTCATTTATAAAAAGCTCTCCATATTTAAGATTATTGTAATATGAATTTTTTGATAAAACTATTTTTTTACTTTGCTTAACTTTTGTTTTGAATTTTTTGTCGTACGCTTTCGAAAATTATTATGCTCATTGCGTTTGAAACATTTAGGGAATTGAAATCTTTAAGCATTGGAATTTTGACTGTGAAATCCGACATTTTTATTAAAGATTTTGAAACTCCTGCATGCTCTGCGCCCATAATTAATGCAAAATTCATATCATTATATTTGACGTCATAATAATTATCTTTCGCTGAAGCTTCTGCTGCAATTATCCACCAGTCGTGTTCTTTTAACTTTTGGACTGCGCTGGACAGGCTATTTACTTTAATAATTGGAATATGATTTACTGCCCCTGCGCTGGTTTTTTCGACAATTGAGTTGACCTGTACGTTTCTTCTGGAGGGGATAATAATTCCGTCAACACCTGCACAAACACAGGTTCTCACCATTGCCCCAAAGTTATGCGGATCTTCTATGCCGTCTAAAATAACAAGTGATGCGTTTTTTCGGGGCTGTTCCAAAAAATCATCCAAATCCGCATATTTAAGAGGTGAAATTTGGGCGATTATGCCTTGATGGTTAAATTCTGCATAATTCTGGAATTTTTCTTTTGCAACAAATTGGAAAACAATTCCGCGCTCTCTAGCCAGGTCAATAATTTTGTTGACTTTGGCGTCGGGATGAATACCTTTGGAAATAAGAATTTTGTTTATTTCGCGTTCACCTTTTAAAAGTGCTTCTGTTATTGCATTTTTGCCAAAAATTATGTCATCCATTACTTTGCTCCGGTTTTTGAAACTTCAAGCATGCGGTCAATACATTTAATTGCTTCTTGCGCAATTTCAGGTTCAACTGTAATTTCGTTTTGTTCATGAACAAGCGAGTTGTAAACATCTTCCAGAGTATTCCATTTCATGTTTGGACAAATTATATTTTCTTTAATGAGAATAAATTCTTTTTCCGGATAATCTCTTTTTAAACGGTCAACAACACCTTTTTCGGTTGCAATAATAAACTGTTTTGCACTGCTTGTGATTGCATAATTCATAATTCCGGTTGTGCTTCCAACATAATCTGCAAGGTCAGTTACTGACTTATGGCATTCCGGGTGAGCGAGAATTTTTGCATCAGGATATTTTTTACGCGCTTCAATAATATCCTCAGGTTTTATTCTCAAATGTGTCGGACAGAAGCCGGGATATGTAATAACATTTGTTGTGCCAAGCTGAGCTTCAACCCATTTGCCCAAGTATGTATCGGGAAGGAAAAGAACTTTATCAGCCTGAAGGCTTTCGACAATTTTTACTGCATTAGAACTTGTGCAGCAGATGTCGCATTCGGATTTAACTTCGGCAGTTGAATTTATATAGCATACAGTTGGAATTCCGGGATTTTTACTTTTGAATTCTCTAAGTTGCTGCAAATTAATCATATCAGCCATAAGACAGCCTGATTCAAGACGCGGCAGAAGGACTTTTTTAGAAGGGTTAAGAATTTTTGCAGTCTGCGCCATAAAGTAAACTCCTGCAAAGACAATTATATCAGCATCAGTTTTTGCAGCCATCTGGCTTAAATACAGTGAATCGCCGACAAAATCCGCAACTTCATCTATTTCTACATTCTGATAACAGTGTGCAAGTATGACGGCATTTTTCTCTTCTTTAAGCTTTTTAATTTGCTTTATCAGCTCTTTCATTTGGGGTTAGTCCTCCATTTAGTGTAAATTTATGTTAAATTTGCAACCTTCAATAAAATTATTGTATAATAAAAATAAGAATTAAGTACATAGGAAGATAAAATTTATAAATTATGAGTGGAAATCAAATTCAAGATTTTATATCAAAACTGACAGCGGGCAACCGTCCTGATGTATTTTTATCAGTTACCCCCGGAATTGGGCTAGAGATGATTCAAGTTGACTATGGCTCACATACGGTTAAAAATTATGCTGTCAGGCCTTTAGCATACAACGAATCCTTGAGAGAAATTTCTGATTTGGAAGAGTTTAAAAAAGATGTTACTGAAATGTTTGAGGAATTAAAAATTTCTCCGAAATGTAATGTAACAATTAACCTTCCGACAGTTTTATTCGGCTCAATAGAAATGAGCTTAATGCTTGGTGATGAAGCAATTACCGGTGCAGTTACATCAGAAGTTGAACAATCATATGTTTTTAAAAGACACGACCCGATTGTTCAGTGGCGTGATTCTAATATTGGAACCGGCGAAAATAGAAAACTGTTTTATTCAGCTGTTCAACAACTTGTAGTTGAAAATATCAGTAATGCTTTAACTGAAATTGGAGCATCTCTCGTAGGCGTTGAAATGTCAATGTTGTCTTCCTTAAGAGCATTGGATTATACAGGTCTTGCGTCCGAGCAAATGAAGGATAATGTTGCCTGGAATTTGCTTACAGTAAGTTCAAACGGGTACACTCTCATTTCAATGGTAGGAAAACAGATTATTGACTACTATGAAGAACCGATTGCAGTTAAATCTTATGATGGTGATGAAATTTATAATGTTATTTCTTCTTCTGCTCAGATTACATTGATGAGTTATCCGGCAAGCTATTTGCTTGTTGTTTCAGACACTGATTCCGTCAGCGCTGAGATGCTTGCGAAGAACTTGAATGTTGATTATTCAATTGAATATGTTGAAAATAATAAATTCAAACATAAGGAATTTTTGGCAGTAAGTTTGGATGTTTTACCGGATAATATTTTGAAAATTTCATTGCAGGCAATTGGTGTTGCAATTTCAAAATCGTCTGATTTTCCATTTACTTGTAACTTCCTTGCAACAGGTGAAGCTTTGGCTACTGAGGAAGTTGTCAAAATTCCAATAGGGGAAAATGTTTATGAAGTAACTCCTTCAATGGCAATGATTATGTCGGCAGCAGTTGCAATAGTTCTTGGTATTCTTGTTGCAATACCAATTTTCGTGCTTCCTCAAATTCAGGCAAAAAAACAAGCTGAGCTTGATGAATTGAATGCAAGTATTCAACAAATTGAAAAGCAGATTAAAGATCTTAAAGAACAGCAGCAAATGGCCGGCAAATTTAGTATCAAAAATGAAATACTAAAAGTTTTGGCAAGTAATCGCACTAAACTAATGTCATACGCCGCTATTGGCGAATCTGTGCCTGCTCAATTGTGGTTAACCTATTTTCTTACACAGGGAGACGGGCAAATCTCTATAAAGGGTGGTGCCAGTACTGTTGAAGAGGTTTATCTCTTCTTCAAAAACGTTAAAGATTCACTTGTTAACAGCAATTTGAAACTTCAAAAGTTGGAAATGCAGTCGGATGATGTTGATGAATTTATGTCAAATATGCCTGTAACTTACGATTTTGAAATTTCAAATATTTCAGCTCCGCCTCCTGCTGCAGCAACAGATGATAAAACAAAAGGCAAAGATGGTAAGGCTGATAAGGATGCCGGTGGAAAAAACGATAAAAAATCAGGTAAATCTACAGGCAAAGCTGCTAACCTTCCGCCTGACAATAAATTGTTAAGTGACAAACCTATTAATTAATGTTATTCGTAAAAATTTTAAAACTATAACGGAGATTTTTTTATAAATTATGCCAGAACAAGAAATTGATACAAAAGAAATTTTATCAAAGCTGAAATACTCGGTGCTAATACTTGTGCTTACAGTAGCAGGTGTTATTGCAGCCATTGTTATGAAGATTTATCCAACATACATGGCAATAGATGCTTTGAATAAATCATATACATCACAAACTCAGGTTCTTGCAGAGAAACAAACAGAATTGCAAGATTTGCAGGCTGCTGTTAAAAAGCAGGAAGATATGTCAGGTATTGAAAAAGAAGTCTTTGAATCATCAGATACAGGTCTTGATGCTGAAGGTGTTATTGCCAGCGAGTTTTCTGAAATTCTTGAAATTATCAGAGCAAATACGATAAAAACACGTTCTATAAATTACGAATACGACCCAAAAGATGACAAGTTTGTGCAAGGCGCAGGCGACAAATTTAATGTTGCAAGACTTAGCATGGAAATGATTGCAACCTACAAAAATTTCGAAAATTTCCTCAAAGAATTGTACAAACATGAACATTTCCTTGACATTTCAAAAATTGAAGTTGAACCTTACGAAAAAGATAAATCAATTTTGTTAATCAACTTTGAACTTACTCTTTACGCAAAAAAATAGCTATGAAAAATTTTTAAAATCGATTGAAAACATTTGTTTCTTGTTTTTTATACAGGAGGCGCAGAAATCTGTTTCAAGAAGATTTTTTCTTGAGTAATCTTTGAAGTCTGCACCGGAGCGTCCTCTGTGGTCGTTGGCCAAAAACGGACATGTATAAACTCCTTTTGCCGTTAGTATCCTGCCGTGTTCGCAATCAAGGTTTTCCCAGTCGGCTTGGAATTCGGTTTCATTTTTTGAGTTTTTATTATAAAAATTATTTATTTTAAAATTGTTTTCAAAGGCATCAAATCCGATTTTTTCGCAAACAGGTTTGAAGCCTTCAAGAATTTTTTCTCTGCCTTCATTATAAAAATCAGTCACGCAAAGTATCGGATTAAACCCGTATTTTATCAAACTTTTAACCGCATGCAAAACCTGACGGTAAGTTCCTCTTCCTCTGATATCGTCGCTTTTTACCTCGTTGTAGTGGTCAATGCTCAACTGAAAAATTATTTCAAAATTGCTTTCATCCTCAACGCGTTTGAGAAATCTTGCTTTCTTTTCGTTGATGAAACTTCCGTTTGTACAAATGCAAACGTTTGTGCGTTTCAGACAAAGTCTTAAAATACTGTTGAAATCCGGATGCGTCATAGGTTCAGCACCTGTCAGGTAAATGCATTCGATATTTTCAGATTTTGTGTCGTTTAAGGCTTCTTTGATGACGTCAATTGAGATGAAATCTTTTACGTTTTTGGAAAGCGGAAAATCTATATAACAATGCTTGCAGCGTTGATTGCAGTTTTTTGCAGTTAATTCAATAAATAAATTATTTAATTCTTTTAACTGGCAGGTTTGTGCTTGAAATAAATTTGTCATGTTTTGTTGCTCCGTTTAAATCTAATCCATTATTATTTTAGATTTTAAAGAACAAATAAAATCCGCCAACATGGTAATTGGAGAGCTATTTTTTAAAGTCATGCGGATTTTTGTCTCCGAGCCACTTTTGCATAACAAAATGTTCGTAACTTAACGCAAAGTTATATAGCGCATTAACAAGTGTTCTTCCGCTTTCGGACTTTGCGGTTATGAAGAAATCGCCGCATTTATTTTCGGCAAGAAGAATTTCAGTCTGCACAATTTTGTCGACATGACCTTTCGGGTTTTTGGAGATTACAAGCCTAATCCAGTCGCAAAGAATTTTGACAGCAGTGGTTTTGCCTGATTTAATTTCTTCCTGACGGCTTTGAATATATGTTGAAAATTCTTTTAAAATCATCATTCCTCAAAAGGGGTTGTTGCCGCTAAACATGTTATATCAGAAATACCATGTTTTTCAAATTCTTTAATCATTTCTTCAAAAGTTGAGCCGGTTGTACAGATGTCATCAATAATAAGAATTTTCATCGGCAGAAAGTTTTCCTTTTCAACCTCAAATGCGCCTGCAAGATTAGCTTCTCGTTCGGCTTTTTTGAGTTTGTACTGCGGCTTTGTGTCCTTAATTCTTTTTATCAAATCAGTGTTCAAAGTGCTGCCGGAAAGCTTGCAGAATTCTTCTGCAACAAGGTTCATGTGGTTGTATTTGCGCTGTTTTTCGCGTTTCGGAAATATCGGCACCGGAACGATTTGAAAATTATTTTTTTCTTCGATATTTTGCCAAAATTCATACATAAATTTTGCAAGATAAAAAGCCAATTCTTTCTGATTGTGATATTTAAGTCCTCGTATAAGTTTTTGCAGATTTTTGTTGTAAACGCCGGCGCAAAACACAGGTTTTTTGAGAACAATTCTATTAATTCTGACTGGCAGAAAATCCATTTCTGCATAGCATTTTGAGCACATTTTGACGCATTCTTCGGAGCGTCTGCAAAAGTAGCATTTCTTTTTATAAATCCAGTCCAAAAAGCTTAGAAAAAATTCTTTCATGAGAATATTATAATATAAACTAATTTAATAGGGTTTTAACGATTTAATAATAACTAAAATATTATAATACTATTTCGTGCTATTTACCTGTTATATTTTGTATTAAATCCAAATATAATAATTAAATGCAAATAGAAAAGAAGCTGGGTTCAAAAATTTCATACTTACGTAAAAAGAAGAAATATTCACAAGAAAAATTAGCCGAAAAGGCAAATATAAGTGAAATCTATATCGGTGAAATTGAACGCGGTGATGCAAATCCAACTCTTGAAAAATTAAAACTCATTGCTGCCGCGCTTGGCGTTGAAGTTTCTGACTTATTCATTTTTTCTCTGTAATTTAGCCTCCGGCGGGTGCTCCGCGCACGGCGGTCACTTTGACGGCAAAGTGACGCAAACCGCCGACCTGAGCTACGTTCGCTAATCAATTGTAATGTTCGAGCCGAAACAGGCTGACTCGCTCTATTGTGGTCAAATTTGCTAATTTTAGTTGAAGCTTTCCGCTCAGACAAAGCCTGTTTTGTTGTCCTCTCACATAACATTGATTGCTCACTTCGCAAAGGTCGGTTCCAACCCAGCACGCCACGGTAAGGCGCACGAATACCCCCGCCCCTGCATCTCTAGCTTTCGTATACACTCAAGCAGAGCTGCTTCCCCTCCCGCAAGGGGTGGGGATTATGAGCACACATATAACCGTGGCGTCTTTAGCGGGAAACCCGACCATTGCGAAGTGAGCAATCAATGTTATGTGAGAGGACAACAAAACAGGCTTTGTTTGAACGACATGACAGGTATTTGGGGTAGGGAGGGTATTTGAAAAAGTGAGTCAGCCTGTTTCGGCTCGAACATTACAATTGATTAGCGAACGTAGCTCAGGTCGGCGGTTTTGTGGAACTTTTTCCGCAAAAAGTTCCCCCGTCCGGAGGACAAAATAAAAACAAAATAAAATAAAATAAAATAAAATATTAAAATCCTCTACGCCGGAATTTTAATGCAAAATTCCGTTCTCACATTTTCTTCACTTTCGACAGTGATTTCGCCGCCGTGTGACTGTATTATCTGCTGAGACAAATAAAGCCCCAAACCGGTTCCGATTTTACGAAATTTTTTCGCCGCTGAATAATATTTGTTGAAAATTAATTTCTGCTCTTCGGCTGGTATTCCCTGCCCGTAATCTATTACCGAAATCGTTGCAAATCCAGAGATTTCACCGGTTTTAATATCAATGTTTTTCGCCGTGTTACTATGCGAAATTGCGTTTGAAATTAAGTTTTTCACAACGCGCTCAAGCTGCATAACATCTGCTGACACCGTAATATTTTTTTCAGGCTCAAAGTTTATGACAAGCCCTGCGTTCGTTGCTATCGGCTGAACCTGTGTTACTATGTTTTCTAAAAATTCGTTTAGTTTTATTGTTTCCTTTAACAATGGAATGCCGGTTTCTTTGATTTTGTATGTCTCAAGTACAATTTGAACAAGCTCAATCAATTCCTGATTGGAGGATTTCATGTTCAGCAGAGCAAACTTCTGTTTATCGTTTATTTCGCCGAACTTGCCCTCTATCAGAAAGTTTAAAATATTTGCCTCAGCAACAATCGGAACTTTCAAATCATGTGTTAAGGTTGCAACAAAATCCTCTTTCAAAGTTTCAATTTCGCGTTCTGTCGTAACATCTTTTATCAAAAGAACATACCGTTTTTTGTCGTCCAGCGAAAGTTTAACCGAATTTATAATAAAATTATTTGTCGGAGTGTGTTTTATAAAAATATCCACATTAACAAGTTTTTCAATCACGCTTCCTTCCGGAATTTCAATGTAATCAAAAACATTTTTCCCTAAAATGTCGTTGCCTTTCACACCAAACCATTTAATAATTTTCGGCGTTGCACGAAGAATATTTCCCTGCTCGTTCACAATCAAAATTCCGTCTGAAAGCGAGTTGATAACACTTTCCAAAAGCTTGTTCTGGCGGATAAGTTCGGCTTGATATTCCACAATCATTTTTTCGCGGTCGTTAAGGGTTTCGACCATTCGGTTAATACTGTCTGTTACATTTTGATAAGTTGGATGCTCAATTTTCTCGATTTTTGTCGAAAGGTTTCCGTAACGCACCGAGTTGACCGTGTTTGTAACCATTCCCAAATAGTCATTAATTTTTGACCATCTTTTGTTCATCTGCCTTGTTATTAAAAACAAAGCGACAAATACCAAAATTATACAACCATTAATTATGTACCAAAGCATAAATTTCTTAACCTTTAGCCTTTCCAAGCATTTTATGTTACAATTCATTATAACAGATAACACGATTGTTGTTAATAATGTAAAGTGAGGGTTCAGAAATTTGATGGCTGAATTAAAACTTCCCAGTACAATAAAAATGGTTATAACAGATTTTGACGGAGTTGTAACGGACAATTGCGTTTATATTTCAGACAACGGCGAAATGTCAAGAAAGCTTAATTTCAAAGATATTATGGGCTTTTCAATTCTTAAAAAAAGCGGCTATGAAATCGGGATTATTTCAGGCGAGAAAAACCATGCAATCGACATTCTTTCAAAAAAATTTGATATAAAAGAAGTCCACACAAACATAAGAAAAAAAATTGATGTTTTAAAAGAAATTGTTGAAAAGTATTCCTATTCGCAAGAGGAATATTTATATATCGGCGATGATATCAATGATTTGGAAAGTTTAACGTTTGCAAAGTACCGGATTACAGTTCCGCATGCGCCGGAGGTGCTTAAGAATCTGGATGGAATTCAAATTACATCATGCGACGGCGGATTAGGAGCGTTTAGAGAGGTGGCGGATTGTTTAGCAGGCTTAAAAAAATAATCGAAGACATAACAAACCTTAACTCGCGGATTGATACTTACAAAGAAGATACAGTAATCCAATCGCTGCCGTCGGTTGCCTACGTAAACCGTGCTAAAAAAGCAATGGACAAAGGACAATACAAAGATGCACTTGAACTTCTGCATCAGGCTGAAAGTCTTCCGCAGGAGGACGCTCTTGTTTACAAATATCAGGGAATAATTTACGATAAACTTTTCAGATTTGATGATGCTGTAAGGGTTTACAAAAAATCGGCAAATCTTAACTGCCATGACAAAATTATCTGGAAAAATCTTGGGTTCGCTCTTATTAATGTAAAGCTTTACGAAGAGGCTCAGGAGGCTTTTGAAAACGCTGACAAAATCACTCCCGGAAATTCCGAAGTGCTAATGGGCTGGGGAATGGCTTTAATGAAACTTGAAAAATTCGCAGACGCAAGAGAAAAGTTTGTTCTTTCGGTGAAAATGAACAAATATAATTCAAGTGCTCTATTCCTGGCGGCCGTTATGGAAATCAAACTAAAAATGTATGATGAAGCCGAAAATAAACTTCAATTTCTGGCAAATGTTTCGCCAAACGAAGCTAATTCTTTTGAATATGCGCGTTTGAAATTTCTTGTTAAAGATTACGAAAGCGCGGGCTTTTTTGCAAACAAGGCGCTTGAGTTTAACAAAAATATGCTGCCGGCTTATCTGTTGTTAGGAACAATTTTTCGGCTTAAAAATGAAAAAGAACTTTCTTTTTCATATTATAAAAAAGCCGAAGAATTATCTCTGCTTGCTCAAAATCTTTATGTGGAATGGGCTGTTTCTTTAATAAAATTTGAAGAATTTGAACAGGCAATGGCAAAGTTGAACAAAGCATTAGAGCTTGGTGAAGAGAACTCTGAAATAAAAGTTCTAAAAATAGTGTGCAATCTCTTGGCAGGAGATTTGTCTGAAGATAATAAGCAGCTTCTCGAAGAGACTTTGAATGAGCCTGAAAATCAGATAAAAGCACTTGTTTACAGGGCTTTGGGCATGAAAGCTTGCGCAGAAGGTAATTTTACTGACGGAATACATTTTTTCAAATCAGCGCTTAAGGAAGATACGACAGATGTTGTAAATTATTATTATATTGCTAAATCTTATCTTCATGCAAATGAAAATTCTAATGCAAAAGAGTATTTTGAAACTTCAATAAAAGAAAATCCAAAACATCTTAAATCTTACATTGATTACTCAAAATTTTTAATTTCAATTGACGATTTTGCGGATGCAAACAGAAAGCTCCGCAAAGCTCTTAAACAAGATGAAAATAATCTCGAAATTTTAAATATGCTTTTTTATGTAAATTACATACTTGTCAAGCAAAACGTTTGTGAATATAATATAAAAGAAACATTAGACTTTGAAAAACAAATAAAATCAATAGATGAAAATGCATTTAAATACCCTGACAAATCGGCAGAACTTGCAGAAATGTTAAATAAATTGCAGGAAAAGGAATAAAATTGAGAAAGGTTATTGTACAAAAATTCGGCGGCACATCAGTTGCCGACACAGATAAAATAAAGAATGTTGCCAAAACTGTTATAAAAGAAAAAAATAACGGGAACGATGTAGTAGTTGTTGTTTCAGCAATGGGTCACACAACGGATTACCTTGTGAAAATGGCAAAAGATTTAAGCCCGAACCCTTCAGGCCGTGAAATGGACATGCTTCTTTCTACCGGCGAAGGTGTTTCAATTGCACTTCTTGCAATGGCAATTCAGTCGCAAGGATATGATGCGGTGAGCTTTAACGCGATGCAAATCGGAATTATGACAGAAAACGTTCACTCAAAAGCCAGAATTGTTGATATTAAAACCGATAAGCTTAAACTAAATCTTAAAGAAGGTAAAATTATTGTTGTTGCAGGTTTTCAGGGCGTGACCGAAGATGGCGAAATTACAACTCTTGGACGCGGTGGCTCTGATACATCAGCTGTTGCGCTTGCGGCTGCATTAAATGCCGAAAGATGTGATATTTACACAGATGTTGAAGGTGTTTATACAACAGACCCCCGCATTGTTCCAAAAGCTACACGATTAGATGAGATTTCTTATGAAGAAATGCTTGAGCTTGCTCATGCAGGCGCAAACGTTCTTCATCCACGAAGTGTTGAAACCGCAAAACAGTTCAGTGTTCCATTGCGTGTCAGGAGCAGTTTTAAAACAGACAATTTAGGTACATTAATATTAGGAGTTGATAAGATGGAAATTTATAAACCGGTTACAGGCGTTGCCGCTGATTTGTCACAGGCAAGAATTGTAGTTTGCGATGTTCCTGACGTTCCGGGGCAGGCAGCAAAGCTTTTTGGTAAACTTGCAAAAGAGCATATTTCGGTTGATATGATTATCCAGTCTTATGCAAGAAAAGTTTCCAACACAAATGATATTGCCTTCACAATTGACAGCGCAGACTTGGAGAAAACAATAAAAACTCTTAACGAAATGAAAAAAGAACTTAATTGCGGTGATATCCAAATCAACGATAATATTGCCAAAGTTTCAATCGTCGGTGCCGGCATGATTGACCGCCCCGGTATTGCCTCAACAATGTTTGAAACTCTTGCAAAACTCGGTGTGAATATCAAAATGATTTCTACCAGTGAAATTAAAATAAGCTGTCTTGTAAGCAAAGAAGATGCTCATCGCGCATTAAAGGCTCTTCATGAAGAATTTGAGCTTGAAAGTTCTGAAACTGCTGTTGTAAAAGGTGACTTGCCGGATGTATAAGTATTAGGCATTTAAAAATTACTATAAAATTACAAAGGAGCTGAGAATGTTTAAAAAGCAGACTATAATTGAAATGCTGGGGGGGGGGGGCACCCGAAAATAACGCTTCTGTAAGGTTTTCGGAAGATAAAACAAATCTGTACCTGCATATTGATCAATATATTGATAAAATATTTATTAAAATTATCTATAGAAAGCTCAATATGAAACTTCAAAATATAAAAGCCTTCTACAAGTATTGTGTATCTGGATTTACGTTTGCAGAAGTTCTAATCACCCTTGGCATAATCGGAATTGTCTGTGCCATGACTCTGCCAAATCTTATAGATAAATATCAAAAAAATCAAACGCTGACTCTTTTAAAGAAAACTTACACAGAGCTTAACCAAGCTGCAAGCCTTTCTGTTGCTCAAAACGGTGAGCGCGAGTATTGGAACTATGAAGGGTATACTGATAATAAGGCGTTCTGGAAAGATTATATAATCAAATATCTGAAGACAATGGAAGTTCGTGATGTTCGTAATGTTGATAAGCAGTTGGATCCTGCGCTTGAATACATTCCAGGGGTAGGCAGCGGCAAAGGTGTGCTAAAAGTTGTTCTTTCTTCAGGTGTAAATTTGTATTTTTGGGGAAAATCAGCTGTTATGATTGATTTAAATGGACGTACTAAACCTAATTTACCGAGCCGTGATATTTTTATATATACTCTTGTTGAGCCATCAGACGGCTCCTTTGTAAAAGCTGAAAATTTCGTCCCATCTGGCTGGAATATCTGGAGAAGTCCTGTTCTTGGCTCAGACTGGCATAGAAATGTATATGTGAATGGGTATGCATCTTATGCTGATTACGGATGTAAATACCGTAGTAAAAAAGATATGACTTCCATTCAAAACAACTGGTTTTGCGCGGCTTTAATCCTAATTGACAACTGGGAAATGAAAGATGACTATCCCTGGTGAACAAAGTTCATTTCTACATATTGGAATTGTCATACAGATTGCGCTGGTCGGCGAGTTAGGATGTCAAGTGCAGGATAAGTACAAATCGCTGGGAAAAATTATAGTCTTATGAGTGTATGCAATGTGCAGATTAACTCAACCCTTTCTTGATACAGGCGAGGGGCAAATGTTGCCGAGCAAATGCGAGACTTACATTTGCGTGTGAGGTGCAAATAATTCCATAAATTTAAAAGTTAAATAAATAAAAATTAACATAACAAGATTTTTTATCATGCCTTTGTTATTATAATTAACACAGATGAAAAGAGGGACATAATGAGAAAACCAAACATTGCAATCTTAGGCGCAACTGGCGTTGTCGGAAGAGAGATTACTAAAATAGTTGATGAATTAAAAATTCCGTTTAATGAAATAAAATTTCTTTCAAGTGCAAAAAGTGCCGGAACTGAAATTGAATTTCAAGGTAAAAAATATATTGTTGAAGAAGCAAAACCCGAAAGTTTTGACGGTGTAAATATTGTTCTGGCTTCTGCAGGCGGAGCAACTTCACAAAAATTCGCGCCGGAAATAGTTAAACGCGGCGCTGTTTTGGTTGACAACTCAAGCGCATTCAGAATGGATGGAGATGTTCCTCTTGTGATTGCCTATGTTAATGATGAAGATTTGAGAAAACACAAAGGCATAATTGCAAACCCCAATTGTTCCACTTCTCAATTAATGCTTGTTCTCAAACCTCTGCATGAAAAAGCAAAGATTAAAAGGCTTATAGTCTCAACTTATCAGGCTGTTTCAGGTGCCGGGCTTGAGGCAATAAACGAGCTTACTGCCGATACAAAGGCAAATCTTGCAGGAGAAAGCTTTGAAAACAAATGCTTCAAAAAACCGATTTCATTTAACGTAATTCCGCAAATTGATGTGTTCTGTGAAAATGGTTACACGAAAGAAGAAATGAAAGTTGCAAACGAAACTAAAAAAATCCTTCATCTTCCGGCAGACTTGCCGATTTCCTGTACCGCCGCAAGAGTTCCTGTCTACAACGGACATTCGGAAGCTGTTGATATTGAATTTGAAGAAAAAATTTCGCCCGAAGAAGTCCGCGAAATTTTGAAGAATTCTTTTGGTGTTAAAGTTATCGACAACCCTGAAAACTTTGAATATCCGACAACACGTGATGCCTCCGGTGTTGACCCTGTTTTTGTCGGCAGAATTCGTAAAAATCTGGCTTTTGATAACGGAATTTCGCTCTGGTGCGTGGCTGATAATTTGAGAATCGGAGCAGCATTAAATACTGTGAGAATTTGTCAAAAACTTATAGAAATGGATTTATACTAGGAGAAAAAATGAAAATTAATAATATACATACCCCCGTGGCGCCGGCCGTGAAAAAGATTTCTTCTATTGCGGAAAATTTGAATGCTGAAAAAGATATCTTCGTTGATAAGAATGGTCGGCCAATTGAATTTCTTGAAGATTCGTTTAATGATAAGAAAGCAGCAGCGATTTTGCAGGAATCGTGGGGTTTCGACCGTGCAAAGGATGCCATAAATGTTGCGCTTTCAAAAATCCGTCATAATAAAAAATAATTATTTACCCTTTGGAGAAAATCATGGATAATCAAATACTTGAAAAAGACATTGAAAATGCACAAGAAGAATTAATAGAAGAACAAAAATACAATTACCTTCGCTCAACTGTTGAAATGCTTGAGCAAACTTTGCAAATTGTGTAAGAAATTAATAAATGTTTAAACCCAAAGTCCTTACTTTATTACTTTTTGTTAAAAAGCAAGGCTATTATTCTTTGTTTCTGGTAAAATAACAGAATAAGGAGTAATATGGGACAAGTATTAAGAAGAGAAAAAGTTGCGGAATTTGTGGCGAACCTGCATAAAAGCGGAAAAACTGTAGTTTGTACAAACGGCTGTTTTGACATTCTTCATGTCGGTCACGTGCGATATCTGGAGAAAACAAAATCTTTTGCGGATTATATGATTGTTCTTTTGAACTCCGATAAATCAGTTCGTTCGATTAAAGGCGAAGGCAGGCCGATAAATTGCGAAGATGACAGGGCAGAAATTCTCTGCGCATTAAAATGCGTGGATTTTGTCGTGCTTTTCGACGAAGACAGCCCGCGTAATCTGCTTGACGAGATTAAACCGGATGTTTATACAAAAGGTGCTGATTACACAATGGAAACTTTGCCTGAAGCCGATATTATGCGTAAAAACGGAACGCGTGTCGAGTTTATAGAATTCGTTGAAGGGAAATCGACAACGAATGTTTTGAAGAAAGTGAAACGTCAATCGTGAAAAGTTCTTTACGTTCGTTTCGCTCAGAATAAAGGGTTTGACAAAATACCTGAAGCACAAGCGAGAACAGCAGTTGCAACGAACTTCTCACGTTTCACGTTTCATAAACAACAATTTTATATTAATAAGGAGAACATAAAATGCCAAAATTCACTTTAGAAGAAATCACACATATCACAGGCGGTATGTTGACAAAGGTTCAGGATGCAACAATCACTCAGATTGCACCTCCGCTTTTGTCTGATGAAAACACTTTAGCGCTTGCTTTGGGAGAAGAAGAAATCGCAAACCTTGCACAATCAAAAGCAAAAGCAGCTTTGGTACCTTTGGGTGTACAAATCGAAGGTTTGACAACTATTGAAGTTGAGCGCCCGCGTCTTGCGATGATGAAACTTTTAAATATGTTCTATGTAGCACCGGAAGTTAATAAAGGCATTCATCCGACAGCAGTTGTTCATGAAACAGCAAAGTTAGGTGAAAATGTTCAAATCGGACCGAATGTTGTTGTTTCTCGGGATGCTGTTATTGGTGATAATACAAAAATTCTCGCGAATTCTTACATCGGCGGCGGCGTAACAATCGGTAAAAACTGTTTCTTCCACGCTGGCGTAAACATTGGTGACAGAGTTCAAATCGGCAATGATGTAATTCTTCACCACGGAGTTTCTCTTGGTGCTGACGGCTTCAGCTTTGTAACAGAAAACCCTGACAATATTGAGCAGGCAAGAAAAGACGGTGAAATTAAAGAAAGTAATGCAAAACATGTAATTTTCAAAATTCCGTCAATCGGGGCAGTTACAATCGGAAACAATGTTGAAATCGGAGCAAATACAACAATTGACCGCGGAACAATCGAAAATACTACAATCGGCGACAATACAAAAATCGATGACCTTGTAATGATAGGCCACAACTGTAAAGTTGGCGAAGGCTGCTTAATCGTTTCTCAAGTTGGTATTGCCGGAAGCTGCGTAATTGGCGACAGAGTTGTAATAGCTGGCCAGGCAGGTTTGGCTGACCATATCGAAATCGGTTCTGATACAATTATTACCGCAAAAGCAGGCGTTACAAAATCTTTCCCTGAAAAATCAATCGTTGTCGGAATTCCGGCAATGCCGAGAAAAGATTTTATCAAACAGCTTAAAACTTTGAAAGACGCTCAGGAAATCTTTGCAAAATTCAGAAAATACGAACCGTTATTGAAAGAATTTGAGGAAAATATCAACAATGACCACAATTCTTAAGGAAACTTCAATAACCGGCAACGGCTTGATGAAAAACAAGCCCTGTACAGTAAACTTTTTTCCGTCAAAAACCGGCAAAATCAGATATTTCATAAACGGTGCTGACCCGTTTGAAGCTGATGTTGAAAATGTTATTTCAACTGACCACTGCGTTGTTTTGGGTAATAAAAACTCTGCCGGAAAATTCGGCAAAGGCGGCGAAAACAAAGCAATGCTGACTGAGCATTTGACTGCTGCGCTTGCATTTTGCGGGATTGACAGTATTGACATTTGTATGGATGAAATGGAAGTTCCGGCGCTCGACGGAAGTTCAAAACAGTGGGTTGAACTTTTTGAAAAAGCAGGGATTGAAAAGCATCTTTTCGAGAAAAAACAGTATTTTACAGTCCGCGAACCTGTATATTATTTGAATGGTAAAACTAGTCTTGTTGTTCTTCCGGCGCCTGAGCTTTATATTTCTTATGCGGTGAATTACGACCATCCGGATTTGACAAGACGCTGGGCGGCTTACAATCCAAAAAACCGCGAAGAAATAATTGAAGCAAGAACTTTCGGATTTTATAAGGATTTGAAAAAATTCCAAATGCTAGGTTTTGCTCAGGGCGTGAATATTGAAAACACCCTCGGACTCCAGGACGAAGGTTTTACTTCGCCATTAAGAAGCGAGAATGAACCGATTAAGCATAAAATCCTTGATTTAATCGGTGATTTTTACTTGACAGGCGTAAATCCTTTAAATTTGAAATGCCAAATTCTTGCGAAAGAAGCAGGACATGCCGTTCATGTAAAAGTAGCAAAAATGTTAAAAGAAAAATTGATAGAGGCAAAGTAAGCAGTGCGTCTAGCCCTTACAGGTTCAGAATGACTAAATGGTTTTAAGCATAGTTAATAAAGTTAATAAATAAGGAGACAAAAAATGACAGAACAAACTAAACAAGAGGTTTTACAATTTGACACAATGCAGATTATGGAAATGATTCCTCACCGATATCCGTTTTTGCTTGTAGACAGAATCACAGAATGTGTTCCGGGCAAATATGCCAGAGGCTACAAAAATATGACAATGAACGAACAGTTCTTCCAGGGGCACTTCCCGAACAATCCTATTATGCCTGGTGTTTTGCAGCTTGAAGCTATGGCTCAGTGTTCAGCACCGGTATTGATGACAATGCCTGAATTCGCTGGAAAATTAACTTTGTACGCAGGAGTTGACAATGTTAGATTTAAAAATATTGTAAGACCAGGCGACAAATTTGAAATGGAAATCGAACTTCAGAAAGTAAAAGGCCCGATATGCAAAGCTCACGGCACAGGAAGAGTCGATGGCAAAGTTTGTGTTGAAGCTGACATGACTTTTGCTTTGAAGTAAAGTTTTGCGAAATTTAAAATAAAAATATAAAAAAGTTGGGTAAATTAGCCCAACTTTTATTTTTCGCATAGACAATTTTATAAATTAAAGTTATAATAAAAATTATGAAAAATCCGTTATCATCAATTTTGAATTTTTTTAAAAATAATAAACAACCCGCACAATTTTCTTTAGATATAGACAAGCTGGACAACTGCATACTTCTTGCAATGCTTTATATTTCAAGAAATACAACTGAAAGCGGCAAGTATGTATACCGTTCGAACACTGATGTGCAGACAAGATATTCAGATAAACAGTACAGTTCACTAAGACATGCTGGAATGCTCTATTCCATGTACTTGTGCGAAACTCTGCTTGGTAATACTGCAATACAAAACAAAAGATTTGCTGCATCAGAGTATTTCATAAAAAATTATGTAAAAAGAGTTAATTCCGATATGTATGGGGTTGTCTCAAAGCCTTTTGAAGAAGCTCCGGTGCTTCTTGCTACATCAGGTGGAACCGGGCTTGGTTTGATTGCACTTTCAAATCTTCTTGAAGAGAATCGAATAAGCAAAACTATTTTGCAAAAGATGGGGAATTTTCTTCTTTTTATGCAGAATGAATTTGGTGATTTTTGGCCGAGTTATGAATTCGG